>JBPCPH010000183.1:0-3002 GCA_050999415.1 Thermoleophilaceae bacterium | reverse complement strand
CGCGTGATCGTAGACCGCGCAGAGCGGCTACCGTAAGGCCCGCAATGAGTACGCCTCGGCCCGAGCACCCCGCTTCCTCTGGCATGACGACTCACCGCGGCATCCGCGGCGCCCTGGCCCGGGCGGGCCTCATCCGGCCTTCGCAAGGCACGGTCATCGCGGGCGTGGCGGCCGGGCTGGCGCGGCGACTCGGCGTCAGCGCGTGGCTCGTGCGGGGCGTCTTCGTCGTATCAATCCTGCTGCCCGGACCGCAGTTCCTGGTCTACGCGGCGCTCTGGATCGCGATGCCGCGCGAGCCCTAGTCCCGCTCCGGCCCGCCTCCGCAATTCACAGCTGCGGCAGCTCCTGCGCGAGCGTCAGCACCGGGGCGAACAGGTCGCCGAGTCGATCCACCCGCTCGAGCAGCTCGTCCGAGTCGAACACGAGCCGCTCGGCGTCGTCGGCCTCGACGGCCTCCTGGACCTCCTCCCACGCCAGCGGCGTCGAGACCGTCGGCCGCTCGCGTGCGCGCAGCGAGTAGACGCAGACGGTCGTCTTGTGGCGGTCGTTCTGGCTCCAGTCGACGAGCACCTTCCCGCGGCGCAGGTCCTTCGCCATCCGCGACACGACGGCGTCGGGGTGGTGCTTTTCGAGCAACTCCGCGACCGCCTTCGCGAACGGCTTGGTCTGGTCGTAGGTCGTGTCCATGTTGAGCGGCACGTAGACCTGAAGGCCCTTCGAGCCGGACGTCTTCGGAAAGCACTCGAGCCCGAGTGAGGCGAACATGTCGCGCAGCAAGATCGCCACGCGCGAGCAGTCGAGGACATCGGCGGGCTCGCCGGGGTCGAGGTCGAACGCGAGCGTCGTCGGACGGTCGACATCCTCGGCAAGCGAGAGCGACGGATGAAGCTCGATGTCCGCGAGGTTCGCGAGCCAAACGAGCGTCGGCAGGTCGTTCGCCAGGCAGAAGTTGATCGTCTTGCGCTCCCGTTCGGCCACGACCGCGGCCGTCTCGACCCATTCCGGCCTGTGCGAGGGGCACTGCTTCTCGTAGAAGTGGCCCGCCTCGACGCCGTCCGGGTAGCGCTTGAGGGTCAGCGGCCGGCCGTGCAGATGCGGGAGCAGCGCCGGGCCGATGCGCGCGTAGTACTCGACCAGGTTGCCCTTGGTGAACCCGACCTTCGGGTAGAGGACCTTGCCGAAGTTGCTCAGCTTTAGGCGACGGCCGTCCACCGTTGCCTCCATGTCTCCGCGCGGCAGGCGGCGCAGTGGGCCAAGTACCGCCGGCTCCTCGGGCGCCTCGGACTCGAGCGCCACCTCGCCGGGATGCTCAACCAGCCCCTGGTAGGACGGCGCCCGCAGCAGGCCGTCGCGCGTCCACTCGCGAAACTCGACCGTGCAGCCGAGGTCGGGCTCCAGCCAGACGGCGCCGCGCGGTCCACGCCCGCGCGCGAACGGGTTGCGCTCGCGCTCGAGCGGTCCGAGGCGCTCAACCAGCCGATCCAGCTCGCTCTCAGTGAAGCCCGTGCCCACGCGACCCGCGTACTGGAGTGCCGCCGCCTCGTCGCGCCAGCCCACGAGCAGCGCGCCGATTCGCTTGCGCCGGCGCCCTTCGCCGGGCATCCAGCCGCCGATCAGCAGCTCGGCGCGCTCCAGGTTCTTCACCTTGACCCAAGCGGAGCTTCGGCGCCCGGGCCGGTAGGGCGAGTCGATCCGCTTGGCGACGACGCCCTCGAGCCGGCGCTCGCGGCTCGCCGCCAGGAACGCCTCGCCGCCGCCCTCGCGGCGGCCCGAGGTGTCCCACGCCGCACCCTTCAGCTCGAGCTCCTCCAAGAGCTCGCGGCGCTCGGAGTACGGCAGCTCGAGCAGCGACCTGCCGTCGAGATGGAGCAGGTCGAACGCCATGTACGCGACCGGTGTCGAGCGCCGGCGCTCGCGGATCTGGCGCTCGGAGGTGAGGTGGATTCTCTGCTGGAGACGCTCGAAGCTCGGTCGCCCCTCGTCGTCGAAGGCCACGACCTCGCCGTCGAGCAGCGCCTCCCGGTCGCCGAGTGCACGGTCCATGCGACCGATCTCCGGGTACTGGGCGGTCACGTCGTTGCCGTTGCGGCTCACGAGCCGGAGCCGGCCGGGCTCCACGTAGGCGAGCGCGCGTACGCCGTCCCACTTGATCTCGTACGCCCAGCCGGCGTCGTTGTCGGGGAGCTCTCCCGGCGTGGCGAGCATCGGCACCAGCCGCTCCGGGAGCGGCTCGCGGTCCGGGTCCTCGGGCGGGTCCATGCGGTGGATCATCCAGTCGCGGCCGTCGTCGTCCGCCCCCGACCGGCCGGTCGCGAACAGCGCGTAGCGGCCGCGCACCCGCTCGCCGTGGAAAGTCACCATCACCTTGCGGTCCTGCCACTTCTCGCACTCGTAGGGGCCGCTGTCGAAGACCACCACCCGTCCGGCCCCGTACTGACCCGCCGGGATCTCGCCCTCGAAGTCGATGTAGTCGAGCGGGTGATCCTCGGTTCGCACCGCCTTGCGGTTCTGCGCCGGGTCCTTCGGGATCCCGCGCGGGACCGCCCAGGACACGAGGACGCCGTCGCGCTCAAGCCGCAGGTCCCAGTGCAGCCGGGTCGCGTCGTGCTGTTGGATGACGAAGCGCCCGCCGGGCTCGCCGCCGCTCGCCTCGCCCCCGCGTCGCTCGACGGTCCCGCTCGGCTCCGGCGTCCGCCCCGGGTCGCGCTTGCGCCGGTAGGGGTCGAGTCGGTCAGCCACCCGCTTCGCCGCGGAGGAAGCGTCCGACCCTCCGGCGCGTCCGGCTTGCCCGCGAGCCACTCTCCTCGATCCTGCAGTCGTCGGTCCAGTCGAACAAGGAGAGGCCGCCGCATCGCGGGCACTTGAAGTCGGACCTGGCCGCGTCGGCGCGGTCGAAGCGCCGGTCGCAGGACGTGCAGCGGAGCTGCGCCATCAGCGCGCGCCGGTTCGCGGAACGCGCCGGCGTCCGTCGCAAGCCGCGAACGACAACGTCGCTACGGGGT
>JBPCPH010000180.1:0-6669 GCA_050999415.1 Thermoleophilaceae bacterium | reverse complement strand
TGGAGCCCCCACCCGCCATGCGCCGGCCGATCATGCGTTTGGCGTACTGGACGGGGATTCGCCGCTGGCCCTCCTGGATGAAGACGATCGCCGCGATGATGGCGAGGACGAGGAACGGGATCATGATCCGGAACACCGGATCCGGGCTCTGCCACCAGGACTGGATGCCGCCGGGGAGGCCTGCGGCGATCGAGGCGAAGATCATGAGGGAGATGCCGTTGCCGATGCCGTGCTGGGTGGTCAGCTCTCCAAACCACATGAGCATGATCGTGCCCCCGGTGAGGGTCATGATGATCACGAGGATCGGGAAGAACGTGAAGTCGTTCACGATCGGCGTGGCCGAGCTGGCGGCGAAGGAGCGGAAGAGGAACACGTAGCCGATCGACGGGGCGAAGGCGAGGCCCACGGTGACGTAGCGGGTGTACTGGGTGATGCGTTGCTGCCCGACCTCGCCCTCCTGCCGCAGCTTCTCGAGCGACGGCACCACCACCGTCATGAGCTGCAGGATGATCGAGGCGGTGATGTACGGCATGATCCCGAGCGCGAAGATCGCGAAGCGCTGGAGGCTCCCGCCCGAGAACAGGTTGAGGAAGCCGAGCACGTTGGAGCCCGCGAAACTGTCCGACAGCGATTCGACCGCGTCGACGTTGATGCCGGGCGCCGGGACGTAGGAGCCGATCCGGTACAGCGCGAGCATCGCCGCGGTGAAGGCGAGCTTCTTGCGGATGTCGGCGATCCGCAGCGATCCGATGAGCGTGGCAAGCATGCGGGTCGCCCCGAGGCTAGCTGTCGACGATCGCGCAGGCGCCGCCCGCGGCCTCGATGCGCTCGCGCGCCGAGCGCGAGAACGCGTGCGCCCTGACGGTCAGCTTTTTCGAGAGCTCGCCTTCGCCGAGAACCTTCACTGGGACGTCTCGGCGGGTGGCGAGCCCGGCCTGACGTAGTGAGTCGGGCGTGACCTCGCTGCCCTCGTCGAATCGCTCCTCGAGGTCGCGGAGGTTCACCGGCTGGGTGCGCGTGCGGAACTGCTCGAACGGCATCGACTTCTTCATGTGCGGCCCGCGCAGCTTGCGCATCCGCATGTGGATCGGCATCTGCCCGCCCTCGAAGTTCTTGCGCGACTTGGCGCCCGAGCGCGCGCCGGCTCCCTTGTGGCCGCGGCCGGCGGTCTTGCCGAAGCCCGAGCCCTCGCCGCGGCCGACGCGCTTGCGCCGGTGGCGGGAGCCGGGGGCCGGCTCCAGCGTGTGGAGGCCGATCTCCTCAGCCATCTACTACTCCTTGACCTCGACCAGGTGCCCGACGACGCGGACCGCGCCGCGCACGGTCGGATCGTCGGGCCGCTCGACGGTGCGGCCGATCTTGCCGAGGCCGAGCGACTGCAGCGCGGCGCGCTGCCTGGGGCTCGCGCCGTTCGTGGACCTGCGCTGGGTGAGCGTCAGCTTGGCCATCAGCTCGCCTCGCCCCCGGCGGGCGTCTTCTGAGCGACGGCGGGTTCAGCTCTCCCCTCGGAGGCGGCCCCTTCGCCCTGCCCGTTCGCGGCGCCGTTCGCGCCACGCCGGTCGATCCCGAGCACCTCCCGGACGGAGAGCCCGCGAAGCTCGGCCACCTCCCTGGGGCTGCGAAGGTCCTTGAGCCCGGCGACGGTGGCCTTGACCAGGTTCGTCGGATTCTGGCTCCCGAGCGACTTCGATAGGACGTCGCGGATCCCGGCAAGCTCGAGCACCGCTCGTACGCCGCCGCCCGCGATCACCCCGGTGCCCTCGGACGCCGGTCGCAGCAGCACGCGGCCTGCGCCGTGGACGCCGGTCACCTGATGGGTGATCGTGGCGCCGTGAAGGGGTACCTCGAAGAGGTTCTTGCGCGCCCGCTCGACGCCCTTCTGGATCGCGAGCGGGACCTCGTTGGCCTTGCCGTAGCCCACGCCGACGCGCGATCGCTCGTCGCCCACCACGACCAGCGCGGTGAACGAGAAACGGCGGCCGCCCTTGACCACCTTGGCGACGCGGTTGATCTCCACCACGCGCTCCTGGAGGTCCGATGCGGCCGAGCCGCGTGCCGAGCTACGTCTGTCTTCGCGGGCCATCAGCCGACCAACGGTAGCGAAGAGCTCTTACGCGGCCGGGCCGGCATCAGAACCGCAGGCCGCCCTCGCGAGCGCCGTCGGCCAGCGCCTTGACGCGGCCGTGGTAGCGGTAGCCGCCGCGGTCGAAGACGCACGTCTCGACGCCCGCCTCCTTGCCGCGGCGGGCGATCAGCTCGCCGGCCTTCGACGCCTGCTCCATCCGGTCGAGCTCGCGCAACTCGGGCTCCGTCCACGCGACCCCGGCGATCGTCCGCGCCTCGACGTCGTCGATCAGCTGCGCCTGGACGCCGCGGTTCGAGCGGAACACCGAGAGCCGCGGCCGCTCCGCGGTTCCGCGTACCTTCGCGCGCACGCGGCGGCGGCGGCGGCGGCGCTGAGCCGGCTTGGTCGCCGTGCTCACGCGCGCTTCCCGACCTTCCGCTGGACGTGCTCGCCGGCGTAGCGGATTCCCTTGCCCTTGTAGGGCTCGGGCGGGCGGACCTTGCGGATCCGCGCCGCGACCTCGCCGACGACCTGCTTGGAGGTCCCGCGCACCACCACCTGCGTCGGGGCCGGGACCTCGAGCTCGATCCCGTCCGGCGCCTGGACCTGCACCGGGTGCGAGAAGCCAATCGCCAGCTCCACGTCGCGCCCGCGAAGCTGCGCCCGGTAGCCGACGCCCTGGATCTCCAGCCGCTTCTCGAAGCCCTCGGTCACGCCGTGCACCATGTTCGCGATCAGGCTGCGCGTGAGCCCGTGGAGCGCGCGGTGCTCGCCGCGGTCGCTCGGGCGCTTGACCAGCAGCTGGGAGTCGTCCTGCTCGACCGAGATGTCGCGGGCGATGCGCTCCTGGAGCTCGCCCTTCGGGCCGTTGACCGTGACGAGCTCGGGCTCGATCGCGACGGTCACGCCCTCGGGCACCGGGATCGGCTGCCTGCCGATGCGGCTCACGCGACGACTCCGGAAGCGAGCGGGTCACCAGACATGCGCGACCACCTCTCCACCGACGCCCTCGCGCTTCGCATCGTGACCGGTCATTACGCCGCGCGAGGTGGACACGATCGCCGTTCCCATGCCGCCGAGCACCCGCGGGACCTCGCCGTGGCCGACGTAGGTGCGGCGGCCGGGGCGCGAGACGCGGCGAAGGCCCGAAATCACGGGGCGGCGGTCCTCGGTGTACTTCAGTCGCAGCCGCAGCGTGTCGCCCACGCGCGCCGGCTCGGTGGAATAGCCCTCGATGTAGCCCTGCTCGGACAGGATGCGGGCGAGCTCGGCCTTGAACCCCGACGCCGGGATGTCGACCTCCTCCATGTCGGCCTGGAGGGCGTTGCGCACGCGCGTGAGAAAGTCGGCGATCGGGTCGGTCATCGTCATCGTGCAGGCGCTCCTAGGTGGCTGTTCCCGCGGCCGCGGGTGCGCGGGGAGCCCGCAGATCGAGCTGGTCGAGGACGCAGGGCGAGCCCAATGCAGCGCATTGGCGAGCCCGAGGACAAAGAGCAGCGAAGATCTGCGGGCTCATCCGTGTGCGCGGGGTCGTGGGGACAGCCATCTACCAGCTCGACTTGGTCAGGCCCGGGACGTGGCCCTCGTGCGCCACCTCGCGCAGGCAGATCCGGCAGAGCCCGAACTTGCGCATGTAGGCGCGCGGGCGTCCGCAGCGGCGGCAGCGGTTGTAGTTGCGCACCTTGAACTTCGCGGGGCGGCGCTGGCGCACCACCTGTGAGGTCTTGGCCATCGGTCTCCTGAGCCTAGCTTTGGTCGGTTTCGCCGCCGCCGGCGGGCGGCGCGTCGCCTTCCCCGCCCTCCTCATCGGAACGGGGCTCGGGCCGCTCGTAGGCCTCCGGATTCTCTTCCTTGAGCTGGTCGAGCGCCGCCTGCTCCGCCTCGGCGCGGGCGCGAGCCTCCTCCTTGCGGCGCTCCTCCTCCTCCGCCTCGCGGCGCTCCTCGGCCTCCGCGTCGCCCGGGCGGCCCTCGCGCGTGAACGGCATCCCGAACGCCTCGAGCAGCGCGAACGCCTCCTCGTCGGTCTGAGCCGTGGTCGTGATGGTCACGTCGAGCCCACGGACCTGGTCGATCGAGTCGTAGTCGATCTCCGGGAAGATGATCTGCTCGCGGATGCCGAGCGAGTAGTTCCCGCGGCCGTCGAAGGCCCGCGGGCTCAGGCCGCGGAAGTCCCGGACCCGCGGGATCGCGATCGACATCAGCCGGTCGAGGAACTCGTACATACGCGCGTGCCGCAGGGTGGCCGCGACTCCGACCGGCATCCCGTCGCGCAGCTTGAAGGCCGCGATCGACTTGCGCGCCCGGCGAACGCTCGGGCGCTGGCCGGCGATCGTCGTGAGCTGATCGAGCGCGGCGTCGAGGACCTTCGTGTCCTGCTTGGCCTCGCCCACCCCCATGTTCAGCGTGATCTTCGAGAGGCGCGGGGCCTGCATCGGGCTCGAATAGTCGAACCGCTCCTGCAGGTCCGCCCGGATCTCTCGCTCGTAGCGCTCCTTCAGGCGAGGCACGATGGTGGCTTCGGCGACGGCCATCAGTCGATCTTCTCTCCGGACCGCCGGGCCACCCGCACGCGGCGGCCGCCCTCGCGGCGGACGCCGACCCGCGTGGGCTCGCCGGAGCTGGGGTCGAGCAGCATCACGTTCGAGACGTGGATCGGCCCCTCGGACTCCACGACGCCGCCGACCTCCGAGCCGCGCTGGGTGCCCGGGACCTGTTGCGGGCGCTCGTGACGCTTGCGCATGTTGAGGCCCTCCACGAAGACGCGCTGGCGGCTCGGGTCCACCCGCAGGACGCGCCCGGTCTTGCCGCGGTCCTTGCCGGTGATGACCTTGACCGTGTCGTCGCGCTTGATGCGAAGCCCCTTGACCACGGTCAGAGCACCTCAGGAGCGAGCGAGACGATCCGCATGAAGTTGCGGTCGCGCAGCTCGCGCGCCACCGGGCCGAAGATGCGTGTGCCGCGCGGGTTCTGCTGGCCGTCGATCAGGACCGCAGCGTTCTCGTCGAAGGCGATGTAGGTCCCGTCCTCGCGGCCGAACTGCTTGCGCGTCCGGACGACGACCGCCTGGACCACCTCGCCCTTGCGGACCGAGCCGTGGGGGATGGCCTGCTTGACCGTGCCGACGATCACGTCGCCGACGCCGGCGTAGCGGCGTGACGACCCGCCGCTGACGCGGATGCACAGCAGCTCGCGGGCGCCGGTGTTGTCGGCGACCCTCAGCCGGCTCTCGGTCTGGATCATCGCGCACGCTCCAGGACCTCGACGAGGCGCCAGCGCTTGCTGCGGCTGAGCGGCCGGCTCTCGACGACCCGGACGGTGTCGCCCTCGTGGGCCTCGTCGCGCTCGTCGTGGACGTGCAGGGTCGACGACGAGCGGACGATCTTCTTGTAGGTGCGGTGCCGGCGCGTGACGTCGATTCGGACGGTGATCGTCTTCTGCGCCTTGTCGGACACGACAAGGCCCTGGCGCACCCGCGGCCGGCCACCTCCGCCCTCGGCCACCGGCGCCGTGGTGGCTGGCCCTGCGGACTCGCCGGCGCGGCGCCGCTCGCGCTGGCGCTGGCGCCAGTTGCGACGGACGATCGCCTTCTTGCGACGCGCTTCGCCACGCTCGGCGGCGCGCTCCTGCGAGCTGCGTGGCGGGCGCGCCTCGCCGCTGTGCGTCGAGCGCGCGCGCCGGCGGCGCTGCTTGGGGGGGAGCTGCTCGGCCGGCGTGGCCGGCGCGGGGTCGGCCGCGGCGGGCCGCTCGGGGGTCGATGCCTCCGGCTGGTCGCTCTGCTTGTCGTTCTGCTCGTCTGTCATGGGTTCCTCAGTCGCTAGGCGTCGCGCTGCCTGCGCAGCTCGTGCTCCACGTCGATCCCGCGCTGACGGGCGACCGTCAGGGCGCGCGCAAGATCCTTCTTCGCGAGCCCGAGCCGCGCCGTGTTCTCGAGCTGGCCGATCGAGTGCTGGAAGCGCAGGTTGAACACCTCTCGCCGCGACTCGCCGACGAACTCGGCAAGTCGAGCGTCCTCAAAGCCGTGCACCTCGGCGGCCTTCACTGGCCCGCCCCCACGCCGGCGCCGTCGCGCATCACGAACTTGGTCCTGACGGGAAGCTTGTGGCCGGCCAGGCGTATGGCCTCGCGGGCGAGCGGCTCCGGGACGCCGGCCGGCTCGAACATCACGCGTCCGGGCTTGACGACCGCGACCCACCCCTCCGGCGAGCCCTTCCCGGAGCCCATCCGGGTCTCGGCCGGCTTCTTGGTCACCGGCTTGTCCGGGAAGACGCTGATCCACACCTTGCCGCCGCGCTTGATCTTGCGCGTCATGGCGATCCGGGCCGCCTCGATCTGGCGGTTCGTGACCCAGCCCCGGTCGAGCGCCTTCAGGCCGTACTCGCCGAACTCGACCTCGAGGCCGCCCTTCGAGAAGCCGGCGCGACGGCCACGGTGCTGCTTGCGAAACTTGACTCGCTTCGGCTGGAGCATTACGCGCCACCGCCTCCGGGCGCGGGCCGCGGCTTGGCCGCTCCGCTCGATGGAGGCCCGCCCTGGCCGCCGCTCGCCCCGGCCGGCGCTCCCGGCCGCCCACCCGAGCGCGAGCCGCCGTCGGGGCGGCCCCGTCC
>JBPCPH010000129.1:0-4284 GCA_050999415.1 Thermoleophilaceae bacterium | reverse complement strand
ACCCACTACGCCGACCTCGCCGGCGAGGTCCTGTTCATGCGCGACTCGATCGACCGCCATCACGAGACCGCCGCCGGCACCGGGACGCGCGTCGTCCACGCCAGCGGCTTCGACTCGATCCCCTCCGACCTCGGCGTGCTCCTCCTCCACGAGGCTGCCCGCGCGGACGGCTCGGGGGAGCTCGAGGACACCACGCTGGTCGTCACCGGGGCGAAGGGCAGCTTCAGCGGCGGGACGTTCGCCTCCATGAAAGGTCAGCTCGACGAGGCTCGGGCGAACCGCGAGCGTGGCCGCATCGTCAACGACCCCTACGCGCTCAGCCCGAAGCGCAGCGCCGAGCCGGACCTCGGCGACGAGCGCGACCTCCGCAGCATCCAGCGCGACGACGAGTTGGGCGGCTGGCTGGCGCCGTTCGTCATGGCGACGATCAACACGCGCGTCGTCCGTCGCAGCAATGCCCTACAGGATTGGGCCTACGGTCGCCGCTTTCGCTACCGAGAGGTGATGGGCTTCGGCTCCGGCCTCACCGCTCCGGCGAAGGCCGCGGGCATCACCGCTGGGCTTGGGGCCCTCGCCGGCGGCCTGTCGTTCGGTCCTACGCGTACGCTGCTCGACCGGGTGCTGCCGGCCGCGGGGGAGGGCCCCGACGAGGAGTCGCGCGCGGCGGGCTTCTTTCGCATCGAGATCCACGCCCGCACCTCGGGTGGAGCACGCTACGTCAGCCGAGTCGCCGCCCAGGGCGACCCCGGGTACGCGGCGACCTCGGTGATGCTCGGTGAGAGCGCGCTCTGCCTCGCGCTCGACGGAGACCGGCTGCCGTCCGCTGCCGGGGCGCTCACTCCCGCCACGGCGATGGGGACCGCGTTAGTCGACCGCCTGCGATCGGCCGGCTTCACCTTCGAGGTGGAGCGGCGGAGCGGTTAGACCTCGCGCGCCAGCCGCTTCGGTGCCACCAACCGGTAGCTGTCGGTGACGAGCGCCTCGACCCGGTCCCAGTCGACCGAGCCGGTGTCGAGCCACACGCCGACCCACCCCTTCGGGCCGACGTACGACGGCATGAAGTAGCGGGCTCGGTCGGCCGCCGCGAGGGCGGCGTTCTCGCCCGGCGGGGCCTTGCAGACCAGCGCAAGGCGCCCGTCGCCGTGGTGGTCGTCGAGGTACCAGGCGAAGCGCCTGCCGCGGACCTCGAAGCCGACGTGCTGGCCGGGGCTGCTGGTGACCTCCGGCAGCCCGTGGCAGATCTCGCTCATTCGCTGCCGAGGAGAACCGTCGCGACCGGCGGCCGGATTGTCCGATTCCCGCCGGCTCACGTCCTGACCTTCACGTGGTCCATCGCCCTTATCCTCGCCCAAGCGGGCCCCCGTAGCTCAGTGGACAGAGCGGCTGCCTTCTAAGCAGCGGGCCGGAGGTTCGAATCCTCCCGGGGGCGCTCTCCCGACGGTGCGCAACTTCCCGATCGACCTCACAGCACCGTCAGTTGCAACAGCGCGCCGATAACACCGCATCCGAGCACCACGTAGAGGACGCTCAGCTTCCCGTGGAAACGGTAGAGGAGAGCGAACGCCGCGACCGCGAGAATTGCGCTCGCAACGTCCACCACCGCCGTCTTCAACAACTCGACGGCGACGGCCGCGATCAGCCCGATGACGGCCGCGGCGACGCCGAGGAGGAAGGGGCGGATGCGCGGGTTCTCCGCAACGGCGACGAACGTCCGGTGCAGGAAGATCGGGAAGACGAACGCCGGAAGGAAGATCCCGAGCGTCATCGCCAGACTGCCCGGCAGCCCGCCGGCGAGGTAGCCGACGAAGGTCGAGAAGATGATCGCCGGTGCCGGCAGGATGCCGGCCAACGCCAGCCCGTCGAGGAACTCCCCGTCGGTCAGCCAGCCCTGAACCTCGACGGCGCCCTCCTGGAGGAATGGGATCGCCGTGTACGCACCGCCGAAGGTGAGCAGGCCGGCGCGCAGGCCCTCGAAGAAGACGTCGGCCGTGAGCGAGACCGTTATCGCTCCAGTTGCGACGCCGAAGATCACGACCGGCGCCGCGCCCACCGCGGGCACGGCACCGGACCACCCGCGCGTGGTCCACAGCCAGTACAGCAGCCCGGCGACGGCCAGGACGAGCAGGAAGCCAGCCGCGCCCGACAGCGTCAGGACGAAGCTCGTCGTTGCGAGCAGCGCCAGCGGGACGTCGGACACGAACGATCGCGAGAGCCGGACGATTGCCATCGCTACGAGCGCTGCCACCGCGGCCTTGAGGCCGTAGAACAGCTCGTCGAAGCGCGTGTCGAGCCCGGCCTCGACGTAGAGGACGGACAGCCCCAACATCAGCAGAAAGCCGGGCAGCATGAAGCCTAGGCCAGCGAGGAGGCCGCCGAGCTTGCCGGCGCGCATGCGCCCGAAGTACACGCACAGCTCGTGGGCCTCGGGGCCGGGGAGGACCTGGTAGACCGCGAGCGTCTTGCGGAAGGTCTCGTCGGAGACCCAAGCCTCCTCGTCGACGCACTCGCGCTTGATCATCGCGATCTGCGCAGCTGGGCCACCCCAGGCGAGCGCGCCGAACTTGAGGAAGCGCGCGAAGATCGAGCGCAGTGAGTCGTGCGCGGCGGGGGCCTCGGCCGTCGCGTCTCGGCCGGTCGTCTTCGTCGCCTCCACTGGCCCTGGAGTCTGCCCGAACCGGCCGCTCGGAGGGCTTCAGGTCCGTCCATGACGGCGCGAGCTCGGCGGCGCCGTGGAGGAGAGCGCCACCTTGCCCTCAAAATCCGCCATCCGTTGCTCTTCTCTGCGCCCGCTCGAGCGATCGTCGCGTAGCTCAGCACATCTCGCAGGCGTTGCATGTGCCCGTCCGCCCCGCGGGTCGTTATAAGTAGGAGCGAATGGCAACCTGCCTCGTCACCGGCGGCGCCGGCTTCCTGGGCTCGCACCTCTGTGACCACCTGCTCGAGCGTGGTCACAGCGTGATCTGCGCGGACAACCTCGAGACCGGGTCGCTCGAGAACATCAGCCACATCCGCGACGGCGCCTTCCGGTTCGCCATGATCGACATCACGAAGCACTATGAGGTCGACGAGCCGGTCGACTTCGTCTACCACATGGCCTCGCCGGCGAGCCCGATCGACTATGCGCGCCTGCCGCTCCACACGCTCAAGGTCGGCGCCTACGGGACCCACAACTCGCTTGGGCTCGCCAAGGTGAAACGGGCTCGGTTCCTGCTCGCCTCGACCTCCGAGGTCTACGGCGACCCGCAGATCCATCCCCAGCCCGAGAGCTACTGGGGCAACGTCAACCCGATCGGTCCGCGCGGCGTCTACGACGAGGCCAAGCGCTACGCCGAGGCGCTGACGATGGCCTACTTGCGCCAGCAGGGCGTGGACACCTGCATCGCGCGCATCTTCAACACCTTCGGGCCGAAGATGCGCCCCCACGACGGCCGTGCGGTGCCGACCTTCCTGCGCCAGGCGCTCGCCGACAAGCCCGTCACGGTGTTCGGCGACGGCAGCCAGACGCGGAGCTTCTGCTACGTGGACGACATGGTTCGCGGCCTCGTCACGCTCGCCGAGTCGGGCGTCCACGAGCCGGTCAACCTCGGCAACCCCGACGAGATGTCGCTGCTCGAGATGGCGCAGCTGATCGTCGAGCTGACCGAGTCGCGCTCGGAGATCGTCTTCGAGGCGCTGCCGGTGGACGACCCGAAGATCCGCCAGCCGGAGATCTCACGCGCGCGCGACCTGCTCGGCTGGCAGCCCGAGATGAGCTGTCGCGAAGGCCTGCGAAAGACGATCGAGGGCGCGGTCAAGGGCCTCGAGCGGACGCCGACGCTGTAGCGGGGATCGCTAGGGTCCACGTAGGCACCCGACCGACTCCTCCCTGCATCGATGAGCTCATCCGAGGCGAAGAACCTCGAAAAGATCTCAAAGGCGATCGACCATCACGACGCCTCGTGCGAGTACCCCGCGGTGGCGGTCGCGATGAACCCGTTCGAGGTCGAGCGGCTCGGCTGGGAGACGATCCGCGGCCTGCCGATCCACGGCGACCCCGAAATCGGGACAGGCGCGTTCCGGATCGTGTGCGCACGGGAGGAGGGCAAGCCCGAGGAGGAGACGGTCGAGGCGGTGGCCGAGCAGACGGTGCCCGTCGAGGTGACGCCGGCGCGCTGACGGGCTCCGAGCGCGAATCGACGCGGAAACCCACTGCTAGATTCCGACGCGCCGTGGTGGGCGTAGCTCAGCTGGTAGAGCTCCTGGTTGTGGTCCAGGCGGTCGCGGGTTCGAGTCCCGTCGCTCACC
>JBPCPH010000082.1:0-5225 GCA_050999415.1 Thermoleophilaceae bacterium | reverse complement strand
ACGCTGCGGTACGCCCAGCTCGACCAGGTGGACACGCAGCTCTAGCACCTGGCCGCCGAAGTCGGCGAGCTGCGGGACATGCGCAATGAGGACCGGCGCCGCCGTGTCGTCACGGGCGACGTGCTCTCCGGCGTGCGGCTAGTGCGCGACGACCTCGACGCGCTCGAAGCGCTACTCCGCGAGGACGTCGTCCAAGAGGGGGAGAGCAACTGATGGCCCGACCGGGCGCCCGGAAAGATCATGGCCGGCGACCGCCGATTTGCTAACGGATTGCTAACGAACGCCTGATAACGGGCCGATACGAGCCGGTACCGTACCCCCAGTGCGATGGCCGAATCCCCTGCATATCTCGCATTCCCCGGTACTGGGTGATACCCGCCGTCATGGCGCTCAATGAACCAGCTCTTCTGAGCGCCCCGCTGCGCCTTCACCGGCGGGCGCTTCGCGACCCGGTCGCTCCGAGCGTTCTCCGCCCTCAGACTTCGCGCGACGCGAACTTCCTCGTCCGCCGCTCGCCCTTCGCCTCGAAGTAGTCCCACTCGAGCTCGCCGAGCTCGGTGGCGGGCTCCTCGCCGAACCACCACTCGCGCGCGATCCGGTTCCAGTTCCGCTTCGCGCGGAGCTGACCGAGCACGGCGAGGACGCCGGACTCCATCCGTCGGCCCATCAGCTCGTTTGCCGGGACGTTCTCGCGCCGCATCAGGTCGAAGAACTCCGACCGCGGGTCGGACACCGCGGTGATCGCGCGCATGACGACCTCCGAGTCGATCGCCTGCTCGCGATCCTCGAGATACCAGCCGCCGACCTCCTTGACGTGCGCCATCAGGCGCTCGGCGTCGAAACGCTTCGGCCGCCGCAGGAAGCCGAGGTCGCCGAGCGCGAGCCGCAGGCGCTCGGGATCCTGCTCCAGCACGGCCTCGATCGCGGTGATCTCGAGCTCGATCTGCTCGGCGTCCAGCTGCTTGGTCATCCCGAAGTCGAGGAACGCCACCCGGCCGTAGTCCATCAGCAGGTAGTTGCCGGGGTGGGCGTCGGCGTTGAAGTGCTGGAGGTGGTAGATCGAGCCGAAGCAGAAGCGGAAGACGATCTCGCCGAAGCGGTCGCGCTCCTCCTGGGGGAGCTCGCGAACCTCGTCGAACGGCCTTCCTTCGACCCACTCGGACACCAGGACGCGCGTGGTCGAGAGCCGCGTGATCACGTCGGGCACGTAGATGAACGGGTGACCGCGGTAGGCGCGCGCGAAGGTGCGCTGGTTCTGCGCCTCGTACTCGTAGTCGAGCTCCTCGAGCACGCGCTCCTTGAGCTCGGCGGCGGCCGCGCGGGCGTCGAGGCCCGGCGCGATCGCCTTCGCCATCCGAAGGATCATGCCGGCGTTCTGGAGGTCGGCGCGGAGGGCGCGTGCCACGCCCGGGTACTGGATCTTGACCGCCACGCGACGCCCGTCGGGGAGCGTCGCCCGGTGCACCTGCCCGATCGAGGCGGCAGCGGCGGCCTCGTGCTCGAAGTCCTCGAACAGCGATTCGACCGGCTCCTCCCACTCCTCCTCGAGCACCCTGGCGATCTTTCGCCACGACATCGGAGGCGCCGAGGTTCGGAGCTTCGAGAGCTTCTCCTGGTAGAGCTCTCGGTACTCGTCGGGGAGGAAGTCGGTGTCGATGAAGGACGCGAGCTGCCCGACCTTCATCGCCGCGCCCTTCATCGCGCCGAGCGTGTCCACCATCCGCTCGGCCGCCTCGAGGTGGCGCTGGTCGAGCGCCTCGGTCGCTCGCTCGCTCGACCGGGCCACGTTGGCGGCCCGGGTGCGCGCGTAGCGGGCACCCTCGGAGCCCACGACGCCGGTGACGCGCGCCGTCCGCCGGACCCTTCCCGTGGGAAGGGCGTCGCCGCCTTCCTCTCGATCGCGACGCTCGGCCACGGCACGCCAGGTTAGCCCCGCGGCTGGCCGCGGGTCGTCCGGCGAGGCGGCCCCCGCGCGGAGCGGCCGGACGCCCCTCCCTCGCTACACTCGCGCCCTCATGGCGGCGGCGGAACGACCATCGATCGCGCTCGACGAGCGCACCGCGCAGGGCTCGCGGGCGGCGCGCCGGCTGCGGCGCGCGGGGCTTGTGCCCGGCGTTCTCTACGGCGGCGGAAACGGCGAGTCCGTCTCCTTCCAGGTCGGCTCGCGCGACCTGCGCCAGGCGCTCCTGGACGGCTCCGCGGTCCTAGACGCGAAGATCGGCGGCGGCAAGGCGCGCCCGGTCATCGTCAAGGACCAGCAGTTCCACCCCGTGCGCGGGGAGGTCGTGCACATCGACCTGCTCCAGGTCCGACTCGACGAGAAGATCGCCTCGATGGTGCACGTGGAGCTCGAGGGAGCCGAGGACGCCCCCGGCGTCAAGGAGGGCGGCGTGCTCGAGCACGTGACCCGCGAGCTCAACATCGAGGCGCTTCCCACCGACATCCCCGAACGCGTCCTCATCGACGTGTCGGGCATGGAGATCGCCGGCACGATGCACCTCTCGGAGGTCGAGGTGCCGGGCGGCGTGACGCTGCTCGACGACCTCGAGGAGACGATCATCGCCACGATCCGCCCGCCGTCCGAGGTCGAGGAGGAGCCGGGGCTCGAGGAGGAGACAGAGCTGGTCGGCGAGGAGGGCGAGGAGGTCGCGGAGGGCGAGCCCCCCGCCGAGGGCGAGGCGCCCGCGGAGGGCGCCGAGTCCGCCGACGAGGGCTCCTGAGCCTCTTCCGCCGTCGCCGCGGCGGCGGCGCTCCGGTCGACTGGCTCGTGGTCGGCCTCGGGAACCCGGGCCAGCGCTACGCGGGGACGCGCCACAACGTCGGCTTCGAGGTCGCGGGTCTCGCGGCCGAGCGCTGGGGATTGTCCAGGGGGCGCAAGCGCTACGCCGGCCTCTACTCCGACGGACGCAGGGGCCCCGGGGAGCCGCGCGTCGGCGTCCTGCTGCCGCAGACCTTCATGAACGACGCCGGGCGCTCGGCCGGGCCGGCCCGCGGCGCCACCGGGGTCGGGCTCGACCGCGTCGTCGCTGTGCACGACGAGATCGACCTCCCCTTCGGCGAGGTCCGGACGCGGCTCGGCGGCGGCCTGGCCGGCCACAACGGCCTGAAATCGCTTGCGCGCGAGCTCGGCGGCCCCGACTTTCACCGCGTGCGCGTTGGGGTCGGCCGTCCCGAGACCACCGATCCGGAGATCGTCTCCGCGCACGTCCTCGGGCGCTTCCGCGAGCCGCAGGGCGAGGTGCGCGCGCTGGTCGAGCGCGCCGCGGACGCGCTCGAGGGGCTCGTGCACGGCCCGGCGGCCGGCGCCGGAGGCGACTGAGCCTGAGGTTGAGGACGATCTGCGTCCGAAAGCTCAGGGTCACAGAGATGATTGCGTCGGCGAGGACTGGGTAGGAACGGCTGTGTGAGCGAACCACCCGCAGCCGCAGCCGGCGAGCTCACGCTCGGCGGCGACCTGACCGTCCATCGCATGGGCTTCGGCTCCATGCGCCTTACCGGGGACGGCGTCTGGGGCGATCCGCCAGACCGCGAGGAGGCAAAGGGGGTCCTGCGCCGCGCCGTGGAGCTGGGCGTGAACCTGATCGACACGGCCGACTCCTACGGTCCCGAGGTCGCCGAGCGGCTGATCGGCGAGGCGCTCGCGCCCTACCCCGACGACCTGGTCGTCGCGACGAAGGGCGGCCTCGTGCGAGGCGGCCCCGGCGACTGGAGCGCCGATTGCCGCCCCGAGCACCTCAAGGAGGCCTGCGAGGGAAGCCTGCGGCGTCTCCGCGGCGACCGCATCGACGTCTATCAGCTCCACACGGTGGACCGCCTAATCCCGCTCGCGGAGTCGGTGGGCGCGCTCGCCGAGCTGCGCGATCAGGGCAAGATTCGCCACGTCGGGCTGTCGAACGTCAACGTCGAGCAGCTCGAGGAGGCGCGCTCGATCGTCCCCGTGGTCTCGGTGCAGAATCGCTACAGCCTGTCGGACCGCGGCCACGAATCGGTGCTCGAGGCGTGCGAGCGCGGGGGCCTCGGGTTCATTCCCTGGTTCCCGCTCGCGGCCGGCCGCGCGGCTCGCGGCGAGGGCGCCGTGGAGCGCGTCGCCCGCGAGAACGACGTCGCCCCGGTACAGCTTGCGCTCGCGTGGCTGCTCGCCCGCTCGCCGGTCATGCTGCCGATCCCCGGCACGTCGTCGGTCGGGCACCTCGAGGAGAACGTCGCCGCAGCCGCACTGAAGCTCGAGCAGTCCGAGTTCGACGCGCTCGCCGCCTGAAGCGCGGCTAGGCCGTTCTCGACGGCACCCGGCGGGTCCGCACGGCTCGACGGAGCCCGCTCTTACACGGCGCGACGCATCTCGTGCGCAACCTGTGCGTCCGGCGGCCTGTCTCGTTCGCGCGCCGCCGACGTGGTGACCGAGCATCACCATATGAGGCACTTTCGGTCGCCACGTCGGCCCCCGGGGATCGCGGGCCCGCCGCGCGCTACCCCCGGCAGGGCTGCCGGCCCGCCTAGACTCGACACGGTGTCACGCCGCGCCGAAGGCGCGGCCGTTCGTCGTGTCAGAAGACGGGACCCATCGCCCTGCGCCAACTCCTCAGATACGCCCACGAAGACGAGTCCGTCGGCCGGCTCGCGGCCGCCACGCTCGCGGCCGCTGAACCGCAGCGCGCGTTCGTCTCGTCGAGCCTGCGGCCCTACCTGCTGGCCGCGCTCCTCGACGCCGAGCCCGCCCGGCCCGCCCTGGTCGTCGCGGGGGACGACCGCTCGGCGCGCGACCTCGCCGCCGACCTCAAGGTCTTCCTCGCTCCTCGACGGGTGCGCTTCTATCCCTCGCGTGGTGTGCGATACGAGTCTCACCTGGCGCCGGCGCCGCACCTGGTTGGCCTGCGCGTGGCGGCGCTGGACGCGCTGCTGTCGCAGGAGCATCCGGCGCACGGCGCCGCGGTGGTAGTGGCGTCCGCGAGCCGGCCGACGGACTCGTCTTCGTGAGGGGATCGGAGGAGTTGGCGCAGGGCGATGGATCCCGTCTTCTGACACGACGAACGGCCGCGCCTTCGGCGCGGCGTGACACCGTTGTCGAGTCTAGGGCGGGCCGGGAGCCCCGCCGAGGGTCGCGCGCGGTGTAAGAGCGGGCTCCGTCGAGCCGTGCGGACCCGCCGGGTGCCGTCGAGAACGGCCTAGCCGCGCTTCAGGCGGCGAGCGCGTCGAACTCGGACTGCTCGAGCTTCAGTGCGGCTGCG
>JBPCPH010000064.1:0-3763 GCA_050999415.1 Thermoleophilaceae bacterium | reverse complement strand
GCACCTGGCGGGCAGTCTACGACCGTGCGCCGGACGAGTCCGCACGGGGGCGCCCTCGTGCGTCCGCCGCGCCGCCTGGGAAAGTTCGCGCCATCCTCGGAAAGATCTTCTACTGGCTCGCGGTGCTGGTCCTCTCGCTCGCCCTGCTGGTCGGGCTCGTGCTGTTCTTCGAGTCGCGCGACGACTCGACGCTCGACATGGGCGCCGTCGGCACGCCCGCGGTCGCCTGGGAGCCTGTCTCAATACCTCTCGCGGCCGGTTAGGCCCGCCTCCCGGCGCCACGCCCCACCCGCTCGCTCGCCGATGCTCTGGCATCGACTCCGCTCGCGCCCGGCCCGTGGCATCCGGGAGGCGGGCCTCTCCGACCACGATCCGAGTATTGAGACAGGCTCGAAGCGGGCGCGCGCGCGTCATCGCGCATGGGCGCTCCGACGCGAGCCGCGCCGGGACGGGGTTGGTGAGGTTCTTCAGCCAGTGAAGGCGTCGATCGCCGAGCGCAACGTGACGCACGCGGCCGGCGGCCTCGTGAGTCGCGTCGGAGACAAGCACCTCGCCGCCTCCCGCGACGGCGCACAGGCGGGCCGCGACGTTGACGGTCGCGCCGTACCAGTCGCCCTCGCGCGAGACCGCCGGGCCGGTGTGCATGCCGACTCGGACCGGCGGGAACCCTGCCACGGCCTCGAGGTCGCCGACGATGCGCAGCCCGAGCCGGACGGCGAGCGCCGGGTCCTCGCAGCGGAGCATCATCGCGTCGCCGATCGTCTTGACCTCCTCGGCGCGGTGGGTCGAGAGCAGCGGGCGCACGCGGCGGTAGAAGTCGAGCGCGACCTCGGCGGCGCGGTCGTCGCCCTGCGCCGCGGTGAGCGCGGTGAAGCCGACGAGGTCCGTGAAGAGGAAGGTCTGTGCGGCCGCCGCCATCTGCATACCGAAGAGTATCTGAATACTGAGGGGTATGCAAGCGTTGCGTGGGCGCGTGTCCCGGCCGGCGGCGAGCTAGCCTCGAGCGCCGATGCTGAGCACGGTCTTCATCGGCTCGCGCAACGAGTTCGACGAGCTGCTCGTGGATTGGCTCGCGCGGCGCACCGATCTGCGCGGCGTGGTCTGGACGAGCTCGACAGCCTGGCAGCGGACGCTACGCGGCAGGGCCGAGTTCGCGCGCAAGCGCGCGCGGCGCCACGGCGTCCGCAAGGCCGTGGACGAGGCGGCGTTCTACCTCGTCTTTCACAAGCTGCTCAAGCAGGCCGACGACGACGAGCTGCGAGCGCGCGTGATCGACGCCTACCCGTCGGTCAACGGCAAGCCGGAGTGGCGCGGAGACGCGATCTCGGCGAGCGACGTCAACGCGCCCGAAGTGCTCAGCTTCCTGCGCGAGCGCGAGCCCGACCTGGCGCTCGCGATGTGCATCACGAACTACTTCGACGACGAGATCCGGGCGATCCCGCGCCACGGCGTCTTCCTCTGGCATGAGGGGATCACCCCCGAGTACAAGGGCCTCTACTCGCCGTTCTGGGCGGCGCACAACCTCGACTTCGACCGGATCGGCTACACGCTGCTTCGGATGAGCGACGAGTTCGACGCCGGCGAGGTCTTCGTGCAGGGCTCCGCGCGCGACGTCGACCCGCGCCGCCACGGTCACCTCTATATGGGCCACAAGGCGATCTGGGACAGCCTGCCGGACGTCGAGCGCCTTCTCGGCGAGCTCGAGCGGGGGGAGGCACGCCCGATCAGCCGCGCGGGCGCCGCGGCTGGCATGTACACCTACCCTGGCCTGAGCGACCTGATCCGCCAGCGTGCCCGCCTGCGGCGCCTCGGCGGACGGCACCAAGGTTCAGTCCGGGCCGAATAGCGGTATCTCCATCCGACGGGCGGGCCTCCGCGACAGGGCGCGCCCTCGCATCGAACACGACATCGGGAGGGCGACGTGCGGTACACAAAGCTCGGCGAGACGGATCTCGAGGTTTCGCGCGTCTGCTTCGGCACATGGCAGACCGGAGGCGACTGGGGCGCGGTGGAGGAGCGCGAGGCCACGGCCGCCGCGCGCAAGGCGCTGGAGCTCGGCGTCAACTTCTTCGACACGGCCCAGGGGTACGGCTGGGGGGAGTCCGAGCGCCTGCTGGGCAAGTCGCTCGAGCTCGGCTCCGCCTCGCAGCGCGGGGACGTCGTGATCGCGACCAAGGGCGGGCTGCGCATGGACGGCGACGACCTGCTCCGGGACTCGAGCCGCGAGTGGCTGCGCAAGGGGATCGAGCAGAGCCTGCGCGCGCTGGGGACCGACTACGTCGACCTCTACCAGGTGCACTGGCCCGACCGCGACACGCCCTTCGAGGAGACCGGGGCCGCCCTCGCCGAGCTAGTGGACGAGGGCAAGGCGCGCTACGTGGGCGTCTCGAACTTCGACGCCGAGGAGATGGACGAGCTCGGCCGGACACGGAGGGTCGACTCGCTGCAGCCTCCCTACCACCTCTTTCGCCGCGACATCGAGGAAGGCGTCCTGCCCCACTGCCGCGAGCGCGGCATCGGCGTGCTCGTGTACGGCCCACTCGCCCACGGCCTCCTGACCGGCAAGTTCGACACCGACACCGAGTTCGACTCAGACGACTGGCGCGGCCAGTCGAGCGTCTTCCAGGGAGAGGAGTTCGAGGGCAACGTCCAGATCGTCAAGGAGCTCGGGCGCTACGCGGAGCAGCACGGCCACAGCGTGGCTCAGCTCGCGGTCGCCTGGACGCTGGCGAACCCGGCCGTGGACGTCGCGATCGTCGGCGCCCGCCGACCTGACCACATCGAGGGCACGGCGCCCGCTGCCGACATCGACCTCTCGTCCGACGACCTGAGGGACATCGAGGAGATCGTGGAGGGCGCGGTGCCGGTGGGCGGGCCGTCGCCGGAGTCGACCTAGCTCGACTCGAGCCGGCGGACGGCGTCCGGCAGGTCCGACAGGCGCTCGGCCGTGACGTCGGCCTCGACGCCGAGGAAGCCGGTCGCGGGCCGACCGTGGGAGATCCAGGCCGCCCGCAGGCCGGCGAGCTTCGCGCCGGCCACGTCCCACCCGTTGCCGGACACGAGCAGGACCGAGTCGGCGGGCGCGCCGAACGCCGCGGGCGCCTGCGCGTAGACCTCGGGCGCGGGCTTGAAGCGGCGGACCTCGTCGGCCACGAGCAGGTGCGCGAACCGGTGGGAGAGGCCGGCCGCCGCGACGAGCGACTCGATCCCTTCGCGCGTGCCGTTCGACAGCACCGCCAGCTCGTAGGCCTCGAGCTTGGCGAGCGCGTCGTCCGCGTCCGGGTAGGGCGGGAGCGAGGACAGCCCCGCCGCGATCCCGCTTGCCTGAGCCTCGGTCAGGTCGAGCTCGACCTCTCGTGCGGCGGCCCGCAGCGCGAGCACCGCCAGCTCGGGAAACGGGCGGTACTTGCCCGCCGCAGTCGCGTGCCAGGTCGAGGGAACGAGGCGCGCGATGAACGCGTCCTGTAGATCCGCGCCGCGGTCGCCGACCGCGTCCTGCGCCCGCGCGCGCAGCGCGCCGAGGTCGAACAGCGTGCCGAAGGCGTCGAACGCGATCCCGGACAGGCGCACGGCGCGCGAGGCTAGCGGCCCCGCGCGCCTACCCGCGGTGCACCGCCGCGACGGCGGAGCGCGGCCCCCGCCCGAGCGTCACACCGCGCGGGGCTTCCGAGTACGCTGCCGTGTCGTGGGGATCGGGAGGATCGTGATGTTGCTCCTTGCGGTGGCGTTTGGCGTGTTCATCATCTACCTGGCGTTCCAGGAG
>JBPCPH010000205.1:0-6250 GCA_050999415.1 Thermoleophilaceae bacterium | reverse complement strand
CGCCGCCGATCTTGATGTCCATCTGGAGGGCGGTGATCCCGCGCTCGGTGCCCGCGACCTTGAAGTCCATGTCGCCGAGGTGGTCCTCGACGCCCGCGATGTCCGACAGGACGATGTAGTCGTCGCCCTCCTTGATCAGGCCCATGGCGATTCCCGCCACCGGCCGCTTGATCGGCACGCCGCCGTCCATCAGCGACAGGCTCGACCCGCAGACCGACGCCATCGACGACGAGCCGTTCGACTCGAGGATGTCCGATACCACGCGAATCGTGTAAGGGAATTCCTCAGCAGTGGGAAGCACCGGCACCAGCGAGCGCTCGGCGAGCGCTCCGTGGCCGATGTCGCGCCGCTTGGGCCCGCGCATGAAGCCCGCCTCGCCGACGCTGAAGGGCGGGAAGTTGTAGTGGTGGAAGTAGCGCTTCGAGGTCTGAAGCCCGAGCGTGTCGAGGCGCATTTCCTCGCGCGTCGTGCCGAGCGCGGCGACCGACAGCGCCTGGGTCTGCCCGCGGGTGAACAGCGCCGACCCGTGCGTGCGCGGCGCGACGCCGACCTCGACGGAGATCGGGCGGATCTCCGCGGCCCCGCGTCCGTCGGGGCGCTTCTTGTCGACCGCGATCCGCTTGCGCACCAGGTCCTTCTCGAGCTTGTCGAACGCGAGCGCCGCGGCCGCGCGCCGCTCGGCGTCCACCTCCGCGCCCTCGGCCGGCCCGGCGAGCGCCGCGAGCGCCTGCTCGGACACGCGGGCGGTCGCGTCTTGGCGGGCGAGCTTGTCCTCGACCTGGGTGGCCGTCGCCAGCTCGTCGCCAAAGCGCTCGCGCAACTCGGCGAGGACGGTCTCGTCCACCGCGGGCACGTCGACCTCGACCTTCTCCTTGCCGGCCGCCTCGCGCAGCTCGCGCTGGGCCTGGCAGAGCTTCTTGATCTCGGAGTGCGCGATGTCGAGCGCGTCGAGGATCTCCGCCTCGGAGACCTCCGAGGCGCCGGCCTCGACCATCAGGATCGCCTCCTCGGTGCCGGCCACGACCAGGTCGAGCGAGCCCTCGGGGATCGACTCCTCGTCGGGGTTCACCACGAACCCGGTCTCGGAGTCCGCGCCGATCCTCACGGCTCCGACCGGCTCGGGAAACGGGATTTCGGACAGCATCAGCGCGGCGCTCGCGCCGTTCATCGCGAGGATGTCGTACGGCACGACGTGGTCGACGGAGATCGGGATCGCCACGAGCTGCGTCTCGCGCCGCCACCCCTTGGGGAACAGCGGGCGGATCGGGCGGTCGATCATCCGCGCGGTCAGGGTGCCCTTCTCGCCGGCGCGGCCCTCGCGCTTGAAGAAGCTGCCGGGAATCTTGCCGGCGGCGTACATGCGCTCCTCGACGTCCACGGTCAGCGGCAGGAAGTCGACATCGCGGATGTTGCCTGCGGTGGCGGTGGCGAGCACGTGGGTCTCGCCCGCCTTCATCACCACCGCGCCGCTCGCCTGCTTGGCGAGCTTGCCCGTCTCGAGCTCGATCTCGGTCCCGCCGACTGTCACCGAGACGCGGTGCACGGGCGCGCTTACTTCACTCATGTGGTCCTTTCAGCGCCGCCTCCGGTTGGCGGCTGTGGTTATCGATCCTTTTCGAAAAGGTCGAATCGATGCTAGCAGTGCCCGTCCGAGCCGCCGAGCGCGTCGATCACGAGCTCGGGGCCCGGGATCTCGAGCGGGCTCGGCGACCGGTGGGTCCAGCACACCACCCCGTCCGGCCCGATCGCGACCAGCGCCCGGCCGGCCACGCCGTACTCGTCGGAGTAGACGCCGAACGCGCGCGCCACCTCGCCCTTCGGGTGGAAGTCCGCGAGCAACGGAATCGAGACGTCGAGGTGCCGGCGAAACGCCGCGTGGCAGTAGGCCGAGTCCACCGAGACGCCGTAGAGCTCCACGCCGCGGGCGCGGAGCTCCGAGAGCCGCTCCTCATAGAGGCTGAGTTGCTCCGTGCAGACGGGGCTGAAGTCGCCCGGGTAGAAGACGAGGACGACCGTGCGACCGGACAGGCCCGCGAGCGAGACCACATCCCCATCCTGGTCGGGAAGCGCGAAGCCCGGCGCCCTGGTGCCGGTCGCGATCATCGTGAGGGCGCGCGCGGCGGGCGCCCGGTCACCTGCGGAGCCCGAGCTCTCCTATCAGTGAGCGGTAGCGGTCGATGTCCTTGCCGCGGATGTACTGGAGCAGCCGCCGACGCTGACCGACGAGCATCAGCAGGCCGCGGCGCGAGTGGTGGTCGCTGCTGTGCTCGCGCAGGTGCCCGGTCAGCTGCTCGATGCGCGCGCTCAGGAGCGCGACCTGGACCGACGCCGATCCGGTGTCGTTCTCGTCCTTGCCGAAGCGCGTCACGATCTCGCGCTTTCGCTCCACGGTGAGGGTCATCGGCCGGGAACCGTAGCAGCCGCGCAGACGCGCCTCACGGCCTCGACGTCGCGCTGCATCTGGGCCACGAGCGCCTCGGTGGAGGCGAATCGGCGCTCGCCGCGAAGGCGCTCGAGGAAGGCCACGCGGAGCGTCTCACCGTAGAGGTCGCCGTCGAAGTCCAGGATGTAGGGCTCGACGAGAAGGCCGCGACCGGTGTCGAACGTCGGCCTTACGCCGACGTTGACCGCCGCCGGGCGACCGTGCGCCCAGGCCGCGTACACGCCGTGCCCCGGGGAGGCGAGGCGGTCGTCGGGCACGATGTTGGCGGTCGGCATCCCGAGCTCGCGTCCGCGCCCGTCGCCGCGCACGACCTCACCCTCGAGCAGGAACGGTCCGCCGAGGAAGCCCGCCGCCGCGCTCACGTCGCCCGCCGCCACGAGCCCGCGGATGTGGCTCGAGGAGACGGTCTCGCCGGCCACTTCGACGAGCGGCACGACGCGGGTCTCGAACTCGGGTCGCGAGGCGAGCATCTGGGCGTCACCCTTGGCTCCGCGCCCGAAACGGAAATTCTCGCCCACCGAGACATGCACCGCTCCGAGTCGGGCGACCAGGACCTCCTCGACGAACTGCTCGGCCGTGCGGCTCGCGAACTCGCGGTCGAACGGGATCACCAGCAGCTCCTCCACCCCGAGCCCGGCGATCAAGTCGCCCTTCATCGGAAGCGACTGGAGCAGCTTGGGAAGTGCGTCGGGGTTCAGCACGGCGAGCGGATGCGGCTCGAAGGTGAGCACCGCGCCGCACCCGCGGATCACCTCGCGGTGGCCGAGATGTACGCCGTCGAAGGTGCCGATGGCCACGCGTCTGCCCTCGGCGCGCGGCTCGACCTCGTTCACGCTCAGGACCCTCACGGGGCGAGCACCACCGCCGGGCGCAGCGCGTCCCCCCGTGACTCGGCGATCGCGACCAAGCGGCCCTCGTGGGTCAGCCGGACGGCCGCGCCGGCGGCCGTCGGCGGCTCGGCCTCCTGCGCCAGCACCAGGGAAACGCCGTGCGCCACGCGCTCGGCTTCGTCACCGTCAAGCGCTCGCTCGGGCAGGAAGTCGAGCGCCTGGGCGAGCGGGACGATCCGCTCCTCGCTCGCGTCCTTGAGCCGGAACGGCCCGACGCGAGTGCGCTCGAGCTCCTCGCAGTAGGCGTCGCCGAGACCGGCGACGACCTGGCGCACGTAGGTGCCGGCCGAGCACTCGAGCTCGATCGCCGCCCGCTCGCCGTCACGCCACGAGACGCTGGCCCGGTGGATGACCACGCGTCGCGGCTCCCCTTCCGCCGGTGCGCCCCGCCGTGCGCGCTCGTAGAGGCGCTCGCCGCCGACCCTGACCGCCGAGTAGGCGGGCGGCCGCTGCCAGATCTCGCCCTCCGGCAGCTCGATTCGCTCCGGCACGCGGCCGGTCTCGACGAGCCGGCCGTCGCGGTCCAGCGTGTCGGAGGTCCAGCCGAGCCGGGCGATCGCGCGGTAGGTCTTCGGGAGCGCCATCAGGAACCGCTGCGCGCGAGTCGCCTGGCCGACGAGCACGAGCAACAACCCCGTCGCGAAAGGGTCGAGCGTGCCGGCGTGCCCGACGCGGAGGCGTCGTCGCGCGCCGTCCGCCGTCGAGCCGAGCGTTCCCCGCAGCTCGCGTCGCACCTTCGCGACGACATCATGGGACGTCACGCCCGCGGCCTTGGGGTACAGGATGACCCCGGCGGGACCCGGCGACGGCTGCGCCATCTCACATCTTCGCGCCGACCTCGAGCTGGGCGCCGATCTCGGAGCGAAGCCGCTCGACGAGCTCCGCAACCGTGACCTCGGTGAAGAACCCAGCCGCCTGCCGGTGGCCCCCGCCGCCGAAGGCGCGGGCGATCACCGAGACGTCCACGCGGTCGTCGGTCGCGCGCAGCGACACCTTGTGCGACTCGGGCCCGCCGTTTCCGAGCCGAGCGCGTACGAGCGCGCCGACGGCCGTTCCCTCGACGGCGCGGAAGTAGTCCACCACGCCTTCGGAGTCGGACTCGTCCGAGCCGGTCTCCGCGAAGTCGTCGAGCGTGAGGTGCGTGAGCGTCAGCGTTCCGCGGTCGTAGCGCTCGAGCCGCGAGAGGGCGCGCCCGAGCAGCAGGAGCCGGCGCTCGGGAAGCCCCTCGTAGACCTGCCGGTACACCTCGTGCGCGAGCACCCCCGACTCGACCAGTTCCGCGGCCATCCGGTGCGCGTCCGGCGTCGTGTTCTCGTACATGAACCTGCCGGTGTCGGTGATCAGGCCGATGTAGAGGGCCTCGGCCATCGCCCTCGAGGGCTCGATGCCAATCGCCTTGGCGAGCCGGTAGACGATCTCGGCAGTGCAGGAGACGCTCGGCAGGACCAGGTTCACCGTCCCGAAGCGGGTGTTGTCGTGGTGGTGGTCGATGTTGAGGATGTGGACGCCCTCCTCCAGGAGGAAGTCCACCGGCATCCGCTCGATCTTGCCGCAGTCCAGGAAGACCGCCACACGCTCGCCCACGTCGGCGGGAGGTGTTGAGACCACGTCCTCGAGCGGCATGCGCTGGTACTCGTACGGCAGCGGGAACTCGTCGGCGGCCATGAACATGATCGAGTCCTTGCCGAGCGCGCGCAGCAGCTCGTGCATCCCGAGCAGCGACCCGAGCGCGTCGCCGTCCGGATTCTGATGGGTCGTGAGGAGGAACTTCTGGCCGTGGCCGATCTCGGCCAGCACCAGCTCGAAGTCGTCGGTCGGGCTCACGCCTCCCCTTCGTTCTCGCCGTCCGCGGCTTCCCCTGCCCGCGGGGCGAGCTCGTCGATCAGCTGCGAGATGCGCATGCCCCGGTCGGTCGAGTCGTCGTAGCGGAACTCGAGCGTCGGCGTCCACTTCATCTTGAGCTCCGAGCCGATCTGCGCCTGGAGGTAGCCGCGGGACGCGCTCAGGCCGGCGAGCGCCTGCTCACGTGCGTCCTCGGCGCCGAGCACGGTCACGTAGACGCGCGCATGGCGCAGGTCGGGCGTCGTGTCAACAGCGGTGACTGTCACAAAACCGATGCGAGGATCAGCGAGGTCCTCGGCGATGTGGGTCGAGACGACCTCCCGGATCGCCTCGTTCACGCGTCGCATTCTCGCGCCGGGCATCCTAGAGAATCTCCTCTTCCGACCGAAGCCGGCGCTCGACGCTAGCGCCATCCGGGAAGTGGGCGTGCACGAAGCGCTCGATCGCCGCCGAGGTATCGGCGACCTCGCCGGCCTCGCGGCCGACGACCGCGGCCGACAGCGTGGCTCGCTGCCAGAGGTCGTGATGGTCGGTCTCGGCCACGGCAGCGCCGAAGCGCCGCGCCAAAGCGGCCTTGAGCGGCCGCAGCTCCCCACGCTTCCCTTTGAGGCTGTCGTTGTGGGGAAGGTGGATCTCGATCTTGAGGATGCAGACAAAACCGGGCACGAGAAGGTCGGCTTCAGGCGCGCGGAGGGACGATGCCGAGTCTTGCGAACTCGCGGTTCATTGCCTCGGCGAGCGCCGCCAAGCCGCTTTGCGGCCGGACCATCACGGTCAGCTCGACCACCTTGTCGCCTTCGAACCGCAGCAGGTCGAGCCCCTGCACGTCGCGATCGCCGACCCTGGCCTCGAAGATCAACGCCGCACGATCGCCATCCTCGAACTGCTCGAGGTAGCGAAAGTCGGAGAAGACGTTCATCGCGCCCTCGGTGAGGATCGTCGCGACGAGGTCCCGGCCCTCGTAGGGCCGGAACACGACCGGGCTCAAGAACCGGACCCCCTCGGCGAGGCAGTCGCGGAGCGCGCCGGAATCGTCGCGCTCGACCGCCGCCTTGAACGCGTCGCTTCTCATAGC
>JBPCPH010000131.1:0-2926 GCA_050999415.1 Thermoleophilaceae bacterium | reverse complement strand
GCGGGCAGCGCCTCGTGGACGACCGGGGCCACATCGCCGCGGTAGAAGCAGGTTCGCTCGCCGGTGTGACACGCCGGTCCAGCGGGAACCACCAGCGCGAGCAGGGCGTCGGCGTCGCAGTCGTAGCGCAGCGCCTCGACACGCTGCACGTTGCCCGACGTCTCGCCCTTGTGCCAGAGCTCGCCGCGAGAGCGGCTGAAGAAGTGGGTCTCGCCCGTCGCGCGCGTCAGCTCGAGGGCCTCCCGGTTCATGTAGGCGAGCGTGAGCACCTCGCCGGTGCGCGAGTCCTGCACGATGCACGGCACCAGCCCGCGGTCGTCGAAGACGATCTCGTCCATGGGCCGGGATTCTCGCAACCCGGCAAGAATCGGTCAGCTCACTCGATCCCGAGCCGGTCAAGCAGCGCCTGGTCGCGCCGCCAACCGGGGCGCGTGCGGACGCTGAGCTCGAGGTGCACGCGCCGGCCGAGCAGCGTCTCGATCTCGCGTCTGGCGTCGGTGCCCACCTCGCGCACCATCCGCCCCCCGGCGCCGATCAGGATGCCTTTTTGAGACTCGGTGTCAGCCCAGGTCCGGGCATGGATCACGAGCAGCCCGTCGGGGCGCTCCTCGATCTCCTCGACGTCCACCTCGACCGCGTGCGGAAGCTCGTCGCGGGTGCGCCGCAGGATCTGCTCGCGTATCAGCTCGGCGATCCTCACGCGCTCGGGCAGGTCGGTCGCCGCGTCGGGCGCGTACATGAACGGACCGGGAGGGAGCGCGTCCACGATCGCTTCCACCAGCTCGCTCACCCCGGCCCCGGTCAGCGCGCTGACCGGGAATATCTCGCCGTCAAGGCCGAGCTCGCCGACCGCCGCGAGCGCTCTGGCGGCCGCGGCGCGGTCGAGCACGTCGAGCTTGTTCACCGCGGTCACCGGCCGGATACCTGCCGCGCGGATCGCGCGCGCGATGAAGCGGTCGCCCGGGCCGACGCTCTGCTGGCCGTTCAGCACGAACAGGACCGCGTCCGCGTCCTCGAGCTCGCGGCGCATCCGCCGCTGCATCCTGTCGGTGAGCGCGTCGCGCGGGCGCTGGACGCCCGGCAGGTCGACGAGCACCGCCTGCCAGTCGTCGCCGCTCGCGACACCCCGGATCGCGCGGCGCGTGGTCTGCGGCCGCTCGGAGGCGATCGCCACCTTCTCCCCGACGATGCGGTTGAGAAGCGTCGACTTGCCGGCGTTGGGCCGCCCGGCGAGCGCGACGAACCCGCTGCGCGTGTTCAGCTCAGTCGTTCGATCACCTCGTCCTCGAGCGCGAGCATCTCGCCGGCGTCGGTCTCGTGGTCGTAGCCGATGAGGTGAAGCACGCCGTGGACCGCCGCGCGCACCAGGTGATCGGTCTGCTCGGGGCAGATGACCACATCGCCGAGCTCACGCGGGCCAGGCGAGGCCTCCTCGTCGATCGGGTCGATCGGGAAGGAGAGGACGTCGGTCGCCTCATCGCGCCCGCGATGGGCGCGATTCAGCCGGCGGATCTCCTCGCTCGAGACGAGCGCGACGGCCACGTGGCCCTCGCCGACCCCGGCCGCCGCCATGGCCGCGCGCACACCGCGCCGCAGCCCGGGTCCGGGCGCGGCCCGCCCGACCGGCGCTCGCTCGTCGCCGGCGAGGATCTCCACCTCCGGGCCCAGGCGGTCGATCCCGCCGCTACCCGCCGGAGCCGTCCCGCGCGCGCCGGCCGTACTCGTCATACGCGGTCACGATGCGCTGGACCAGCTTGTGGCGGACCACGTCCTCGCCGCCGAAGCGGACGAACTCGATCCCATCGACGCCACCCAGGATGTCGCCGATCACGACGAGCCCGGACCGCTGCTCGCCCTCGAGGTCGATCTGCGTGACGTCGCCGGTCACGACGATCTGCGATCCGAAGCCGAGGCGCGTCAAAAACATCTTCATCTGCTCAGGGCTCGTGTTCTGAGCCTCGTCGAGGATGACGAACGAGTCATTCAGCGTGCGGCCGCGCATGAAAGCGAGTGGCGCGATCTCGATCGTCCCCCGCTCGAGGTGCTGGTTCACGCGCTCCGGCTCGAGCATGTCGTAGAGGGCGTCGAACAGCGGCCGCAGGTAGGGATCGACCTTGGCCATCAAGTCGCCGGGGAGGAAGCCGAGCCGCTCGCCGGCCTCGACCGCGGGCCGCGTCAAGACGATCCGGCTGACCTCCCGGCGCGACAGCGCCGCGACCGCCATCGCGACCGCCAGGAACGACTTGCCCGTGCCCGCCGGTCCGATGCCGACCGTGATCGTGTGCTCGCGGATCGCGTCCACGTAACGCTTTTGGTTCACGGTCTTCGGCGCCACCCGCAGCGAGCGGTGGCGCCAGACGACGTCCTCGAGGATGCGGCTCGGGCTCTCGTGGCGGTCGAGCGCGCCGCTGATCGCCTCGATCGTGCCGGGGGCGATCTCGTGCCCGAGGCGGACCAGGTCCGAGACCTCGCGAACCACCGTCTCGCCGGTGGCGACCTCGCCCTCTCCGCCGTCGAGGGTCAGGACGTTGCCGCGCAGGTACACCTCGCAGTCGAGGTGGTCCTCGAGCGTCTTCATGATCGAGTCGTGGGCCCCCGCGAGCTCGGTGGCCACCTCGTTGGAGAGCTCGAGCTGGGTCCGCACTACGTGGGAAGTCGAGCCCGCACTACGCCGAGAGCCTGTCCCTGACCATCGCGCTCACGCGCTTCCCGTCGGCGCGACCCTGCACCTCGGGCATGACGAGCGACATCACCTTGCCCATCTCGCGCGGGGAGGCGGCGCCGGCGCGGGCCACCGCATCGCCCACGATCGCGCCGAGCTCGTCGTCTGAGAGCTGACGCGGCAGGTACTCCTCGACTATCGCCGCCTCGCGCTCCTCGGTCGAGGCCAGGTCGTCGCGTCCCGCTTCGCGGTAGGCCTCCGCGG
>JBPCPH010000175.1:0-2899 GCA_050999415.1 Thermoleophilaceae bacterium | reverse complement strand
GCCGTGGGGACACGTTCGCGCGTCGCCGATCGCGGCCAGCATTCGCTCCTCGAGCACCGAGGACATCGCGTGCTCGAGCCGTTCGGCCTCCTCGTGCACCTCGTCCCAGGGGATTCCGAGCACGTCGGTGAGAAAGCGCTCGACGAGGCGGTGGCGCCGAACGATCCCGGCCGCGTGATCGCGGCCGGGATCGGTGAAGACGAGCGACTTGTCGGCGCTGCGACTGACGTAGCCGTCGCCCTCGAGCCGGCCGAGCATCTCGTGCACGGTCGGTGCCGAGAGCTGCATCGCGCGGGCGATGTTCGCGCCGGTGATCGGGAGGCCGGCCTCCTCAAGCCAGTACATCGTCTCGAGATACTCCTGCTCCGCGACGGTCGCCTGCTCACGCGACACGGCCACCTCCTTGGTCGGCGATCCATCCTACCCGCGGCCCGCTTTCGACCCCGGGCGCCGACTACGATCGCGCGGATGACCCTGCCGCTCTCGCCCCCGCTCGCGCCGCAGCTCGCGCGCTCGGCCAAGGAGCTACCCGAGGGCGACGGCTGGCGCTACGAGCCGAAGTGGGACGGCTTTCGGACGATCGTCTTCCGCGACGGCGCCGACGTGCACCTCCAAAGCCGCAACGGCCGCCCGATGAACCGCTACTTCCCGGAGGTGGTGGACCAGATCCGCCGCCTCGACGCCGACCGGCTCGTGCTCGACGGCGAGCTGGTCGTGGTCGTGGACGGCGTGCAGGAGTTCGACATGCTGGGCCAGCGCATCCACCCCGCCGCATCGCGGGTCGAGCGGCTCGCGGGCGAGACCCCTGCCGCTTTCGTGGCATTCGACCTACTCGCCGAGGACGACGAGACGCTGCTCGCGCTCGGCTACTCGGAGCGCCGCGAGCGCCTGGCCGCCGTCGCCGCCGCCCCGATCGAGCTCACCCCGGTCGCGGCGACCGCGGCCGACGCGGGCCAGTGGCTGACCGGCACGTCCGAGGGCGTCGTGGCAAAGCAGGTCGACGCGCCCTACCTCCCCGGCGAGCGTCGCGGGATGCTCAAGATCAAGCGCGTCCGCACCGCCGACACGGTCGTCAAGGCCTTTCGCTTCGGCAAGGAGGAGGGGACCGTCGGGTCGCTCATCCTCGGCCTCTACGCCGAGGACGGGCAGCTCTACGAGGTCGGCCACGTGTCGGGCTTCTCGGCGAAGGAGAAGCGCGCGCTGGTCGGCCGGCTCGAGCCCTACCGCACCTACGAGCGCGGCGCCGGCGAGCCGAGTCGCTGGAAGAGCGAGGCGGAGCTCGTCTGGGAAGGGCTGCGGCCCGAGCTCGTCTGCGAGGTGTCCTTCGACCACATCACCGGGCAGCGGATCCGACACGGCGCACGGTTTCTGCGCTGGCGGGAGGACAAGGAACCCGCGCGATGCACGATTGACCAGCTCTCAGTGACTCCGGATTCCTCATAATTCGGTCGATGGACGCACGGCCCCGCCGCGCTCGCCGCAGTCGAAGCCGTTGCCGGATCGCCGCGCTCGTAACGCTGATCGGCGGGCTGCTGCTCGCCGGCGCCGCTCAGCCGGCGACGGCCGCGCCGTCCCTCGTGCCGGTCGGCGGCACGTTCGACAGCCCGATCTACGTAACCGCACCGAGGGGCGACCCGCGTCGCCTGTTCGTGGTCGAACGCGGCGGCACGATCCGGGTCGTGCTCGACGAGCGGACGCTGGATCAGCCGTTCCTCGAGATACCGGGGGGCGTGGGCGCCGCCGGCGAGCAGGGACTGCTCTCGATGGCGTTCTCCCCCGGCTACGCGCGCAATCGCCGTTTCTACGTCTTCTATGCCGACCCGAACGGCGGCGACATACGCGTGGACGAGTTCAGGCGCTCGCCCGACGACCCCAACCGAGCGCTCCCCGGCAGCCGGCGCCGAGTGCTGACGATCGAGCACTCAGCGGCTCCGAACCACTACGGCGGCCAGCTCCAGTTCGGCCCCGACGGCTTCCTGTACATCTCGACCGGCGACGGCGGCGGTGCGAACGACCCCGAGGGCGACGCCCAGAGCGGCGGCTCGCTGCTCGGCAAGCTGCTGCGGATCAACCCGCTGCCGAGCGGCGGGCGCCCGTACACGATCCCGCGCGACAACCCCTTGGTGGGGCTGCCGGGCCGGGATGAGATCTTCGCCGCCGGCCTGCGCAACCCGCACCGGTTCTCGTTCGACCGCGTGACCGGCGACCTCTGGATCGGCGACGTCGGGCAGAACCGCGCCGAGGAGGTGGACTTCCTGCGCCGCGGCACGCGCGGGGCGAACTTCGGATGGAACTGCTTCGAGGGCTCTCTGCAAGGCCCGGAGGCCGGGTGCGACGACCGCGTGCCCTACACGCCCCCGGTGCTCGAGTACCTCCACGCGGACCCAGGATGCGACTCGATCACCGGGGGCTACGTCGCTCGAAGCCCGGACCTGACCGCGATCGCCGGACGCTATGTCTACGGCGACTACTGCCGGGGGCAGATCTGGACCGCGGGGCCGGGCGACGGGAGGCTCGAGAGCGACCCGTACTTCTCGGTGGACCCGTTTGAGCTCGCCTCCTTTGGACAGGACGCGCTTGGCCGACTGTACGTGGTGGGTTTGAACGAGGGCACGGTCTCCAGGCTCGTCGATGACGCCGGGCCTCGGTAGGCGAGCGGCGAGCGCGGCGCTCGCCGGCGGCGCCATGCTCGCGGCGTTCGCGGTGTGGCCCGCGGTCGAGGATGCCGGCGCCGCGCGGCTCAACTCGATCGGCAGCTTCAAGAGCCCGATTTACGCGACCGGCGCCCCCGGCGACACACGGCGGCTGTTCGTGGTCGAGCGCGGCGGCGCGGTCCGCGTCGTCCGCGGCGGGAAGAAGCTCGAGCGGCCGTTCCTGCGCATCTCGAAGAGCGTCTCGA
>JBPCPH010000126.1:0-3133 GCA_050999415.1 Thermoleophilaceae bacterium | reverse complement strand
TCGCGGCTCTGGTCGACGGCGTCGGCGAACTCGCCGAGCTGGCCGCGAATCTGCTCGAGGTCGCCGTGCTCCTTGGCGACCTCGAACAGCGAGCGCGCGTAGACGTTCGCGAGCTCCTGCATCAGCTGCCGCCGCCCTGGCGGTCGGCGCTCTCGCCGCTCTCGCCGCCGCCGTTCGTGGCCCCCTCGCCCGCCAGCGACGAGAAGTCGAGGTCGGACAGAGCTTCCTCCACCAGCCGCCGGTGGTCGTCGTCGTCGAGCGACTTGCGGGTGACCCGCTCGGTGGCCGTGAGCGTCAGGTCCGCCACCTCGCGGCGGATCTCGTTGAGCGCGCGCTGGGTCTCGGACTCGATCTCGCGCCGGGCGCGCTCGAGCATCTCCTCGCGCTGTTCCTTCGCCTCCTCCTTGGACTCGGCCTCCACGCGGTCGCCCGCCTTGCGCGCGCGGGTGACGATGTCCTCCGCCTGCTCGCGGGCCTCGCTGAGGCGCCCGCGATACTCCTCGAGCAGCTCGTCGGCCTCCTTGCGCAGACGCTGGCTGGCGTCGATCGACTCGTCGATCGCGCGCCGGCGCTTGTCGAGCGCCTCCGCGATCCGCGGGAACGCCAACCGGCGCAGGATCAGGAGCGTGATACCGAACGCGATGATCGTCCAGATCATCAGCCCGACGCTCGGCGAGACCAGGAAGTTGCCGCCGCTCTCGGCGGCGACCGCGGGAGCGGGCATCGCCAGGAGCATCACGACCAGCGTTGTCGGAGCGACGACCCTCATCGACCTAGAGGAAGAACGCGATCAGCCCGAAGATGAAGGCGTAGAAGACGATCGCCTCGGTCAGCGCGAAGCCAAGCCACTGGATGCTCGTAATCTCCTCTTTCATCTCGGGCTGGCGCGTGACCGACTCGATCACCTTCCCGAAGATGTAGCCGACGCCGACGCCGGGGCCAATCGTCCCGAGTCCGGCGCCCACGCCGAGTGCGATCGACTTCAGGCCGCTGTCGGTGACCTGTGCGATCGGAAGCAGTAGTGCTGTGAGGTCCACGGTGGTCTCCTTTCCCGACTAGTGACCTTCTCCGGTCGCCTCGCCGAGGTAGATGGACGTGAGGATGGCGAAGATGAACGCCTGAAGCGTGGCGATCAGGCCGATCTCGAACAGGAAGAAGACGATCGCCACGGGAAGCGTGAGAATGCCGAGCGCCGCGAAGCCGAGCAGGACCACGAGTCCGCCGCCCATGAACAGGATCAGCAGGTGGCCCGCCAGGATGTTCGCGAACAGTCGCACCGACAGCGAGATCAGCCGCACGAAGTGCGAGATCACCTCGATCACGAACAACGCGACGGCGGCGACGCCGGTGATCCCGCCGGGCACCCAGCCCCTGAAGTACGCCACGGGGCCCTTGCGACGGATCCCCTCGACGTGGTACGAGACCCAGACGATCAGCGTGAGGACGAGCGGCACCGACAGGTTTGCCGTGGCGGCGTAGAGCGCGAGCGCGGGGACCTCGACGCCGAAGATGTTGAGCGGGTGCTCGGTGTTCGTCGGCAGCGGGATGTAGCCGATCATGTTCGAGAACCAGATGAAGAAGAAGAGCGTGGCGGTGAAGCCGAACCACTTGGCCGCCATCCGGTCGTCCATGTTGTTGCGGGTGATGCTGTTGCGGGTGAGGTCGTAGGCGGCCTCAACCGCGGTCTGGACGCGGTTCGGCTTGGCCTGCATGCGCTTGGCGACGTAGACCATCGCGATCGTGGTCGCGGCGCAGGCCAGGAAGAGGTACAGCACCGCCTTGTTGATGCTCATGTCGATCGGCCCGAGCTGAAGCGAGATCCACGGATCGAGCAGGAACTCGTTCTGGGGCAGGTAGTCGGGGTTCTCGCCCGCGTTGCCGAAAAGGACGGCGAAGAGGAGCGTCAGCAGGAAGAGGCCACCGAGCCCGAGGAAGACCTTGGCGCGCGTGCTGAGCCCCTTGCCCTTCCGGCTCTTGGCGGCGTCCTGCGCCTCGGCCGGCTTGCCGTCGCCTGAGTCGGCGTCGGGCGCGACGGCGTCGTGCCGCTCGGCCTCGCGAACGGTGGCGTCCTTTGTGTCGACGCTCATCGCGCCGGCTTTCGGTCGAACGGCCTGAACGCGAGCTGCGTCGAGAAGAACGCGGTGAAGAGGACGATCGCGAGCACGGCCGCGGAGAGCCCGGCCTCGCGGTCGGTCAGGCCGACGCCGACGATCGTCAGCGCCATCAGCCAGGCCCTGGCGAGCATGCTGCCGGCGGTGATGCCGGCGACCGTGCGCGGGTCGTCCGACGCCTCGGCGCGCCGCTCGAGCGCCGCCCGAACGGCGCGCTGGCAGGTCCAGGCGACGGCCGCGGCGAGCCACCCGAGCACGGGCAGATCGGCGAGCAGAAAGATCGGAAGCGCCGCGGCCAGGAGCGCGAGGTCGAAGTACCGCAGGAGCCGGAAGACCCACGGGTAGGGATCGCCGACCGCCGGCGTCGTCGTTCTCGGCGCGGCCACGTCAGATGTCCTTAAAGCGCGTGTAGACAAGGGCGAAACCCACCACCAGTCCGACGAACAGGCCGGTCAGGGTGAACGGCACGGACAGTCCCACGAGAGTGCCGATGCCCAGGCCGATGCCGCCGCAGGTGACGATGCTCGCGACGAGCATCGCGCCCGCCGCCGCCGGGTCGGTGCGACGTGGATCGCTCATGGTCTTCGTGCGTTCTCTGCATGTGAGATGACGGGGTGAGACCCGTCCGAAGGGTTCACTCTTTATACGAGCGGCGGCGCCCCGGATGCTCAGCGGAATGCGGCTTTGACGCGTCTCCGCCGGGGGCGGCACTCTACCACCGGGCGGGCGCCCAATCCTTCCGGTCCGCCCCCTTCAGGCGAGCTGTCAAGCGTCTCCGGCGTCGCGTATTCTCGCGGTGTGGGACGCCGTGGAGCCGCGATCGTCGGGACCGTGGCGGGCGGGGTGGCCGCCGCGCTCGTCCGCGAGCGTACGAACCCCTCGGCGTGTCCCTACTCGCAGCGCTGGATGCTCGGAGTCCCGCGTCCATGGCTCTCCGTCCAGCGGTTGATCGAGGTGCTCGAGCCGCGCGCGGGCGAGCGGTTGCTCGAGGTCGGGCCCGGAACCGGCATCCAGACCCTGCC
>JBPCPH010000115.1:0-3575 GCA_050999415.1 Thermoleophilaceae bacterium | reverse complement strand
AGCAGGGTGACGATCACCGTGGCGCCGCGTCATCGACGAGCGCGACCACGAGGCCATCCACGTCGTGCCGGGCGGCCTCGGCGTGTACTTCCAGCCCGTGCTCGCGCAGGGTTCGGCTCGTCACCGGGCCGATCGAGACAACGCGCGCGGCGGCCGGGAATCGCTTCTGTCCGCCCAGGGCGTCGAGCAGGTTGCGGACCGTCGAGCTCGAGGTGAACGTCACGTATTCGGCGCCGGATAGCGCGCTGAGCTCGTCCTCGGAGAGTGCCTCGGTCACGGTGTCGTAGAGCGCCACGACGTCCACCTCCGCGCCGCGTTCTCGAAGCGCGTCGGGCAGGACGTCGCGCGCCTGCGCGGCGCGCGCCACCAGCGCGCGCCGTCCCTCCACGTCCGCCGTCGTGAGCGCCGCCACGAGCTCCTCCGCCACGGCCCGCTCGGGGACGATGTCCGCACGGATCCCGCGGGAGGCGAGCTCGCGGGCGGTCCCCGGCCCGATCGCCGCGACGAGAGTCCCCGACAGCGCTCGCGCGGCGCGACCGGTGGCCGCCAGCGCGTCGAGCAGCAGCCCGGCGCCGTTCGGGCTCGTCAGGCAGACGAGGGCGTAGTCGGCGATCCGCTCGCACGCGCGCTGGACCTCGCCCGTCACCGCGCGCGGCTCGATCCTGATCACGGGCGCCTCGACCACCTCTGCGCCGAGCTCGCGCAGCCGCGCGGCCAGCCCGCTCGCTTGCGCCCGGGCGCGCGTGACCGCCACCGTGCGCCCGAAGAGCGCGCGCCGCTCGACCCAGGCGAGCTCACCGCGCATCGCTGCGACCGGACCGACGATCGTCACCGCCGGGGCTCGCACGCCCGCCTCCGCGGCGCGCGCGGCGAGGTCGGAGAGCGCCCCCGTCACCGTGCGCTGCCCCGGCAGGGTCCCGCGCTCCACCACCACCGCCGGTTCATCGGGTGGACGTCCGGCCTCGACCAGCCGGGCGGCGATCTGCGCCAGGCGCGACACGCCCATGTAGAAGACCAGCGTCCCCGGAAAGCGGGCCAGGGCGTCCCAGTCGAGCGCCTCGTCCTCCTTGCCAGGGTCCTCGTGCCCGGTCACGAGCGCCACGGCCGATGCTCGGTCGCGGTGCGTGACCGGTATGCCCGCGTAGGCGGGCGCGGCGAACCCCGCTGTGACGCCCGGCACGACCTCGAACTCGACGCCCGCGGCGCGCAGCGCCTCGGCCTCCTCGCCGCCGCGGCCGAACACAAACGGGTCGCCGCCCTTCAGGCGGACCACGGAGGCGCCACCGCGGGCGAGCTCGACGAGCAGCGCATTGATCCCGTCCTGGGGCATCGAGCGTCCGCCGGGCTGCTTGCCGACGTAGCGCAGGTCGGCGTCGGGCCGGGCGCCTGCCAGCGCGTCGGAGGGGATCAGACGGTCATGGAGGATCGCGTCGGCGCCGGCGACCAGCTCGAGCGCCCGCGCGGTCATGAGGCCCGGCTCGCCCGGCCCCGCGCCCACGAGGTAGACGGTTCCCGGCCGGGGCGGCACGGCTCGACCCTACCGAGCCGCCTCGCCGCCGGCCCAACCGCAGACCCGAGGATCGCGGCGCGCGTGACCGACGTTATCCGCGTATATCGCGGTCAATCTCAGCTTCGTCGCTGCGGGGGTCCCGCCGAAAGCGGCTCCTCCCACCGCTCGGCGGCCGCCAGCAGCTCGCCGGCGCCGGCCGCGAGCAGTCGTTCGGCCACCGATCGCCCGAGCTCCGCCGCCGCGTCGGCCGGCCCCGCCGCCGCGTCGTGGACCCACGCGCTGCCGTCGGGCAGCCCGGCGAACGCGTTGATCGTCAGCCCCTCGTCGCCGAGCTCGGCGTGGGCGCCGACCGGCGTGCGGCAGGTGGCGTCGAGCGCCGCGACCAGCGCGCGCTCGGCGGTCAGGCGGAGCAGCGACTCGCGGTGCGTGACGCGGTCGGCCAGGGCCGCTGGACGCTCGTCCCCGGCGCGCGCCTCGAGCGCGAGGCAGCCCTGTCCCGGCGCGGGAGTCATCACCTCGAACCCAAGCGGCGTTCCTCCGGACCGGCCGAGGCGCTCGAGCCCAGCGGCCGCAAGCACGATCGCCGCGTAGTCGCCGCGCCCGAGGCGGCCAAGCCGCGTGTCCACGTTCCCGCGCAGCGACCGGACGTCGAGGTCGGGGCGGAAGGCGAGAAGCTGCGCGCGCCGGCGAAGGCTGGCCGTGCCGACGATCGCGCGACTCGGCAGGTCGTCCAGCGTCGCTGCGTCGCCGCAGAGGGCGTCGGCTGGATCGCCCCGCTCGGGCACGCCGACGATCGCAAGCCCGTCCGGCAGCTCGCCGGGGACGTCCTTCGCCGAGTGGACGGCGAGGTCGACCTCGCCGCGCAGAAGCGCCTCCTCGATCTCCTTCACGAAGCGTGCCTTGTCGCCGCGGTCCGTGCGGTCGAAGGGGGGTGGGGCCTCGACGCGCTTCCCCACCCGCTCATCCCCGGAAGTCCTGATCGCCACGAGCTCGACCTCCACGTCCGGAGCGGTCGACCCGAGCAGCGCCGCGACGTGGCGGGCCTGCGCGAGCGCGAGCGGGCTGCCACGCGTGCCGATCCGAAGCGGGCGCGACACCGCTGGCGGCGGCGCCGTCAGGACCGGCGTCGGTGGGACGCGTCGCGAGAGTGCCCTGCGCGCGGCGCGCCGGACCTGCGCTCGTCGAGGCTCGCCACCTCCCCGCCGGCGGCGTCACCCGCGGCTCCCCGCGGCGTCCCACGGTCGCGTGCCGCCGCGTCCGCCTCGAGCCCGAAGAGCTCGCGCAGCGTCTGAACGTACCCGTACGCGGCCTCGCCGTCGGCGGCGCTCTTCAGCCGCAGCGTGGGCTCGTGGAGGAGCCGTCCGACGATCGAGCGGGCCATCGCCTGAAGCCGGTCGCGGTCGGCGTCGGAGAGCGACTCGAAGCGGTGCTCGTTCTCGGCCAGCGCGCGGCGCACGACCTCCTCTCCGCGCTCGCGAAGCGCCGCGATCGTCGGCACCACGTCGAGGCCGGCGAGCCAGCGCTCGAGCCGCTCGACCTCCTCGTCCACGATTGCTCGCGCGCGCGCGGCCTCGGCCTCGCGCCCACTCAGGTTGCGCGCGACCTCGCGTTGGAGGTCATCCATGTCGTAGAGGGTGATGCTCTGGAGGTCGCGGACCGACGGGTCGATGTCGCGCGGCACCGCGATGTCGATCAGCAGCAGCGGCCGTCCGGCGCGGCCATCCGCGACCAGCGCCAATTCGTCGCGCCCCAGGATTTGGTGCGGCGACCCGGTGCTGCTCACCACGATGTCCGCCGCCAAGAGCTCCTCGGGCAGGTCGTCGAAGCGCACGGCGGCGCCGCCGAAGCGCTGCGCCAGGCCGATCGCTCGGTCGTAGCGGCGGTTGGCGATGAAGACGGTGGTGACGCCTCGCTCCGACAGCGCCTGCGCGGTCAACTCGCCGTTCTCGCCCGCGCCCAGGATCAGCACACGCCGCTGTTCGAGGTCCCCGAGCGCCGCATGCGCGAGGTCCACCGCGACCGTGGACACCGACGTGCGTCCCCGGCTCAGCGCCGTCTCGGTGCG
>JBPCPH010000112.1:0-2985 GCA_050999415.1 Thermoleophilaceae bacterium | reverse complement strand
GTTCTTCACCGCGGATCGCGGAACCGAGGCGCGGGCGCACGCCGTCGAGCGCGGGACAACCGCTTGGGAGGCGGCCGGACAGGTGCACACCGACATGCAGCGCGGGTTCGTCCGCGCCGAGGTGGCGTCCTGGGAGGAGCTCGCCGATGCCGGCGGCTACGGCGGGGCGCGCGACCGCGGCACGCTGCGGCTGGAGGGCCGCGACTACGAGGTGGCCGACGGCGACGTGCTGCGCATCCGGTTCACGGAGGGGTGAGGAAGCGTCCCCTCGTGCCGCACCCCCCAAACGTAGGGTTGGCGAGCCCGCGCCATGTTCGCGCGCCCGCGTCGCGACGATCCTCTACCCATGGTCGAGCTCGACGAACGCAACCGCGCCGAGACCGCCGCGTTCCGCGGCGACGACCCGAGCTGCCTCGTGGCTGCCGGCCTGGCCTGCCGCGTCTGCCTCGCCGACGACGTGGCGTGGGCGCTCGAGCTCGAGCCCTGGGACAACCGCGCGCGCACGCGTTGTCGCAAGTGCGGTCACGAGCGGACGGTGTCGCTGACGCCCGAGCAGGGGCTCCGGCTCTCGCTCGAGGGCGACCATCCCGAGCACGCCGCTCCGGCGCCGTTGTTCGGCCTCGCGCTCGTCGTCTAGCGACGGGCCCGTCAGAGGCGCCCGGCCGTCAGTCGCCCGCGTGCCGGAGCCCGCGCAGGGCGAACGCGGCCATCAGCACGAGCAGCACGACCAGGACCGCGAGCGCCGGCCAGGTCTCGGCCCACGTCACCTCGCCGACGAAGCCCTGGCGCACCCCCTCGACGATGCGGGTGACCGGGTTGTACCGGGCGACTGTGGCGAGCCAGCCGGTGAGTACCTCCTGCGGCGCGTAGGAGGTCGTGAAGAGGACCGCCACGAACATGCTCGCCTGCATCAGCGGCGCCGCGGCCTGCGTCTTGAAGCGCAGCGCCAGCCCGACCGTCCAGGATGCCGCGACCGCCGCGAAGGCAAAGGCGAGGCCCACAGCCACCACGAGGCCGCCCAGGCCGGGCCAGTTCGCGCCCAGCGCGAGCCCGAGCACGAGCACGCCTGTGATCGGCAAGAGCGAGCGCAGGCTCGCCGACAGCACGATGCCCGCGAGCAGGGCCGGGCGCGGCGTCGGCGCGGCGAGCAGGCGGTCGAACCAGCCGATCTCGATGTCGCGCGCGAGGTTGACGCCGGTCGCGGCCCCGGCGAAGGTGGCGCCCTGGACCAGGCTGACCGGGAGAATGAACGACAGGAAGCTGTCGGTCTCAAAGCCCCGGAGCTCCGTCAGCTCGCCGAAGGCGCCGGTCAGCCCGAGCATGAACAGCGATGGCGCCAGGACGCCCGGGATCGCCGCCCCGGGGACGCGCAGCAGCTCGTTGAGCGCGCGGCGCATCAGCGCGCCGACCGCGTCGAGGTGCAGGGCGGCGGTCACGCGGCCCTCAGCCGCGCGCGCATCGCGAGCGCGGTCGCGACGACCCCGACGACCCCGACGACCGCGATTCCGCCCAGCCCCTCGAGGATCGCCTCTCCCGAGATGCCGTAGAGCACCGGCTCGCGTAGCCCCTCGACGATGAAGCTCAGCGGGTTGTAGGCGGCCGCCGTCGAGGCGGGCTCCTGCATCAGCTCCTGCGGGAAGAACGCGGAGGAGAGGAACAGGATCACGAAGGCGAGCGGGAAGGTCCCCTGCACCACGCTCGCCTGGCCGCTTCGAACCGCCAGCGCGGCGCCGAGCCCGCCGAACGCCGCCGCCGATAGCGCGCTCAGGGCGATCACCATCAGAGCACCCGCCGGCCCGCCCACGATCTCGGCGCCGAAGACGAGACCGAGCACGAGGAACCAGACCGCGGCCACCGCGCCCATCGTCGCCGTCCCGGCGAGCCGTCCGGCGATGATCGCGACGCGCGGTATCGGCGCGGCCAGCAGGCGGTCGTTGAAGCCGAGCTCGAAGTCGAGGGCCAGCGCCACGCCTCCGCTGACCGCCGCGAGCATCGTGGCCTGGAGCGTCGAGGCGGCCAGCTGGAAATCGAGGAAGCCGCCGACGTCGGGGAATGCGGGCAGGTCCACCGCGCGCCCCGCGCCCCCGACGTTGATCGCCAGCAGCAGCGTCGGGAACAAAAGGATCGGCGCGAGGAACTGAGGCCGGCGAAAGGTCTGGTCGATCGACCGCCGCGCGAGCGCACCGACGACGCGGAGGCTCTGGCCGACGCTCGCCTGCGTCACGGGCGCGCGTCCGCGCCGGCTGGCTCCGCCTCCGGGTCGCCGTCGGCCTCTCCCTCGTCGGCGCCCTCGAGGTGGCGCCCGGTCTCGGCGAGGAAGACGTCGTCGAGCGTAGGCTGGACGAGCTCGAGCGACTCGACCGTGAGGCCGGCGTCGTCGAGCGCGAGCACCACCGTGGCGATCTGCGCCGCCCCGCGGGCGAGCCCCACCTGCACCACCCCGTCGCGCGGCGGCTGGACCTCTCCGAAGCGGGCGAGCACCGGCGCGGCGCGTTCGGCGCCTCCGTCGGCGAGCGACAGCTCGAGGTGGGGGCTCCCAACCTGTGCCTTGAGGGCGCCCGGCGTGCCCTCCACCCTCATCAGCCCCTCGTCGATGATCCCTACGCGGTCGGCCAGCTGGTCGGCCTCCTCGAGGTACTGGGTCGTCAGGAAGACCGTCGTGCCACCGGCGTTGAGGTTGCGGACCTCGTCCCAGATCGCCTGCCGGCTCGCGGGGTCGAGGCCGGTCGTGGGCTCGTCGAGGAACAGGACGCGCGGCTCGTGGACGAGCGCGGCCGCCAGGTCGAGGCGGCGGCGCATCCCGCCGGAGTAGGTGCCGATCCGGCGGCCCGAGGCATCGCTCAGCCCCACCCGCTCGAGCAGCGCGGCCGCCTTCCAGCGTCCGTCGGCGCGAGGGATGCCGTGGAGGGTGGCCTGGAGTCGCACGAGCTCGGCGCCGGTCATGAGGGGGTCGAGCGCGGCCTCTTGGAGCGCCACCCCGATCTG
>JBPCPH010000066.1:0-3357 GCA_050999415.1 Thermoleophilaceae bacterium | reverse complement strand
GTCGAGCGCGGCGTTCGCCAGCTCGATCCCGCGGATCTCGGCGAGGACGACGTGCTGGTGCGCGTCGAGTTCTCGAGCGTCAACTACAAGGACGCGCTCGCGACCATCCCCGGCGGACAGGTGGCGGGCACATCCCCGCTCGTGCCGGGCATCGATCTGGCCGGCGAGGTGGTGGAATGCGGCGCCGCGGCCGGGTTCGAGGAGGGCGACACGGTCTTGGCCCATGGCTACGGGCTCGGCGTCTCCCATCACGGCGGCTACGCGGAGTACGCGCGCGTCCCTGAAGACTGGGTCGTGCCGCTTCCCGACGGATTGTCGGGGCGGCAGGCGATGGCGATCGGCACGGCCGGCTACACCGCCGCGCTGTCCATACACCAGCTCGAGGAACGCGGGCTGTCGGCGGCCGCGGGACCCGTACTGGTCGCGGGAGCCACCGGCGGGGTTGGGAGCACCGCCGTCGGCATCCTTGCGCGACGCGGCTACGAGGTCGTCGCCAGCACCGGAAAGGACGAGCCGGACTACCTGCGCCGCCTCGGCGCCGCCCAAGTCATCTCGCGTGAGGAGACATCGGCCTCGAGCCGGCGCCCGCTCGAGTCAGAGCGCTGGGCGGGCGCGATCGACCCGGTGGGCGGGAGCACGCTGGCGTACATCCTGCGCACGCTCCGCCGCGGGGCGGCCGTCGCCGTGAGCGGACTGACCGGCGGACCTGGTCTCGAGACGACGGTTCTGCCGTTCGTCCTCCGCGGCGTCGCGGTGCTCGGCGTCGACTCGGTCGAGACTCCGATCGAGCGCCGGCGCCGGCTGTGGCAACGTCTCGCCGACGACATGCGCCCGGCCGAGCTCGACGAGTCGATCACAGCCGAGGTGGACCTCGACGGCCTCGAGCCGGTCCTGGACGCCATCCTCGCCGGTGAGGTTCGCGGACGGACCGTCGTGCGCGTCTCTGGTTGACCTTGGAGGGTCCCCCCAACGCATCTCGCGGGGCATTCTGAGGCAGTGAGGAACCGCTGCTGCCGCGGTCGGCTCGGAGCGTCGGAGAATCGGCACTGTCCTGGATAGGTGTCCCATAGCGACAGTAGGGCAGGACAGCGCGGGCTTGCCGTGAACGGCGCCCGCCCACGAGCGTCAGAACGACCCATCGGATGCGTTGGGGGCTAGGAGACGACGTTCCAGAGCTCGACCCGCCAGGCGGTGACCACACCGCTGGTGACGTAGGGGTCCATCTTTGTGAACCGCTCGGCCTCGGTGGGATCGTCGGAGGCGAACACCAGCGCCGCGCCGTGCGGGGGGTCGCCGAGCGCGCCGGACATGAGGATCCTGCCGCCCGCGGTCCACTCTCGCACGAGCGCGATGTGCGCCTCGCGATGCGGCGCTCGGCGCTCGAGGACGTCCTCTCGCACGTAGTCGTAGAAGAGGATCTGGCGACGGGTCAGCGGAACGTCCACGGCGCTCGAGGCTACCTACCGGTCGTCCTGAGCTCGCCCGCCCCGTTCGACGCGCTCGACGGCGTCGGGCGAGGCGGCGCTCGCGGCCGGGTCGAGCATGTCCACACCGGGCGGCAGCTCGAGGTGCAGCGCCGACGAGTCGTCGATCAGCGCGGTTGCGTCCCGGACGCGGCAGTCGAGCACGTGCCCGCCGCCGGAGCGGTCCGCGCTGATGAAGTGAAGGTGGTAGCCCGGCACCTCGATGCCGTGCGCGTAGTCGGGGAAGCGAAAGCCGACGAGCGTGCCCTCGACGTCCGTGAAGTCGAACACGTGCTGGTCCTGCACGACCTCCACGAGCGGCCGGTAGGGCTTCGCTTGGCGGCCGATCGACCGCGCCCGGACGAAGTCAAAGCGCCCGTCCACCCGAACGGCGTGGCTCGCGGCTTCGCCGTCACGCGAGCGTTCGAGCGCCTCGAGCAGTCCGGCCTGGTCCAGGGGCGCATGGATCGCGACCTCGGAGGTCGGCGCGAAGAAGGTCATGACCGCGAACGGAGTTCGCTCCTCGGCAGGCACCGGCCGGATGCTCCCGTCGACCGTCGCCCGGTGAAACTCGCCCTCGAGGGCGATCATCTCTCCGTCGAGGGCGTCGAAGGTGCCGAGCCCGAGGTCGCCGTGCCGGCGGAGCTCGGCGAAGCTCACATCACCGTCGTACGCGCCCTCGAGAAGCGCGTCGATCGTCGAAGTCTGAAAGACGACGTGCGGCTCGGTCTCCGCGTGGAGATCCTGCCTTCGCAGGACCTCGACGTGGAGCGCCTTGACGAGCTGCTCGTCGATCGCCACGCCGCTCCGGTCAGCCGGGCAGCTCCCCCTTGGGAGCCATCGCCTGCAGCCCGCGCCGCTCGAGCACCAACGCGCGGTACCCGAGCGCCGCCGCGAGCGCGCCGACGACCGGGCCGAGGAGGTAGAGCCAGAAGTCGGAGAACTCCCCCGAGGCCACAGCCGGGCCGAGCCAGCGCGCCGGGTTTAGGCTCGCGCCGGTGGCGGGGCCGAAGACCATCACCGCCAGGCCCAGCGCGCCGCCGATCGCCACGCCGGCGAGCGCCGCCTCGCCGCGCGGGTTGACCGCGAGCCCCATGATCGCCCACATCAGGATGAAGGTCCCGAGCGCCTCGGCGATCAGGCCGAGCCCGACCGACCCGTCCTGGAGCACGTCGGGGTTGATCGTCGCGGCGCCGTAGTTGACGGCCTCGCCGATGTCGTTGAACAACAGCGCTACCAACAGCGCCGCCAGCACGGCCCCGACCGCCTGACAGGCGATGTAGACGGCCGCGCTCGCTGGGGAAATCTTGCGGATCGCGAGCAGCGCCAGCGTCACCGCCGGGTTGAAGTGCGCGCCGGACGTGCCGCCCAGGGCGTAGACGAGCACCATCAGGATGAGCGCGTGCAGAAGGCCGAGCCCGGCGAGATCGAGCGACACCGCCTGATTGCTGGAGATCGAGATCAGCCCGCAGATGAAGAAGACCAGCAGGAACGTGCCGATGACCTCCGCCCCGTAGGCGGCCGGCCCGCGCGGCTGCGGATCCCGGCGAACCGCGACATCGTGGGTTGCTCCTCGCGCTTCCACCGGCGCACCTCCTGGATCGTCTACGGGGTCAGGAGAGGTTGTATCGCTCGCAGCGGCCGGTACGCGGCGTCGGCGTGAGGGCCGAGGGGACGCTCTTGCCGCCGCTTCTCCGGTCGCCTGAACAGGGGCGGCTAGCTGGCGCGGTCACCGGCACCCACCGGGGCAGGCCGAGCGGCCGGCCGCTCCTGGCGCAACGGGGTGCCGGCCACCGCGCAGTGAGCGAGCTGTCGCTCGGCCGTGCCGTCGCCGGCGGCTGCTTCCGCACCGGCGGGCTCGAGCACGTCGTTGCGGATCGTGGCCAGCGCGATC
>JBPCPH010000036.1:0-2759 GCA_050999415.1 Thermoleophilaceae bacterium | reverse complement strand
CGGATGTAGCGCGGCTTGTCCGACACGTCACGCTCGTTGTAGTTCGGCGTGCGGGGGGCGATCGCGCCCTTGAAGTCGCCCTGGTGGCGGGGCGCGCCCTGGGGGTTGTCCGGCTCGCCGATGTCGGCCCGCCGGCCGGCGACGTGCGGCGCCTGTGGCGCGACCCACAGGAAGAACGGCTGCTGGGCCGGGGCGCTTCGGTCGACGAAGTCCGCGGCGCGGTCCGCCAGCACGTCGGTCTGGTAGTCGGCGGGGGCCGAGCCGTAGTCGACGCGGTCACCATCCACGTTGAGGGCGAAGTCGTAGTAGCCGAAGTCGACCAGGGCGGCCCACTCGTCCCAGCCCGGTGGGATGTCGCCCACCTGCCCGTAGCCGTTCATGTACTTGCCGACGAACGCGGTCCGGTAGCCGGCGCGGTCGAGCCATACGGGCAGCGTCTCCGAGTGGTCGAGCTTCGAATAGCCGCCGTGCGGCGGCTCGTTGTCGCGCACACCGTGGTTGTGGGGGTACTGGCCGGTGAGGAACGTCGCGCGGTTAGGGCAGCACTTGGGCTGGGCGGCGTAGGAGCGCTCGAACGTCACGCCGGCGCCGCCGATCAGCGCCTTCGTCTTCGGCAGCGCCCGCATCTGCGAGAGCGCCTGGTCGTCGGTCATCACCACGACCACGTTCGGCTGGGCGCGGGCGGCCGGCGTGAGCAGGAGCAGCGCGAGCGCGGCGAGCGGCAGGAGCCGCGCGAGCCGTCGGGACATTGCGCAAACGGTCGCAGGCCCGCCGGCGGGCGTCAACCGGGTACGGGCGCGGATCACCGCTGCAACTGCCCTTGCACCCCTCGATTAGTGGAAGGACTCGCGCCTAGAATGCCGACGCCCGCGGTGCGTCCCATGCCCGTGACGGAGCCGGGCACCCCTGGAATGGACACCACGCGACGCGGCAACTATGAGTCCGGATCGGACTACGTGCTCGAGTACGGCGAGCTCCGGTTCACCTTCAACGAGCGCGACTTCAGCGAGCGCATCGAGCAGGCGGCGACCAAGCTCGACTTCGTCCGGCGGCCGCTCTCCGACGAGGAGCGCGAGGACCTCGTGAACCTCGCCGTCAACGGCGAGGTGGCCGACCCCAGCTCGGCGCTCGGCGAGCACGTCCGCGACTGCTGGTCGGAGCTCACCGGGCCCGCCGACCGCTCGCTCGTGCACTGGCTCCGCCGACTCGTGTTCCGCGGCGCCTGGCTCGACCAGCGCGTCAAGGAGGACGAGCTGACGATCGTCTTCGACGAGGAGAACCACACCTTCGGCTACGCCCAGCCGGACCGCGACTTCGAGCTGATCGAGCTCTCGCCCGAGCCGTCGTGGCGCGAGGTCGCGTACGAGCGCGGCTGAGCGTCGGCGGCGACGTTTGCTGAGTTAGCCACCCTATGGGGTGGTCAACTCATCAATCGCCCGTCCTGGCAGGCGCGCGGGGGATCGCGCTGGAGGCGCTAACCGCGCCGGCGCACCGCACCGACCGCCCCGCGCAGGCCGGTGCAGCCCACGCACCCGACGCACGCGACGCAGTCCACGCACCCCACGCAGCCGACGCACGCGGCGCAGCCCGCGTTCCCGGCTCCGCCGACGATCGCGGCGCTGCCCACGATCGCGATGCTGAACGCCACCGCGGCGCTCCCGACGATGCCCGCGCTGCCGGCCACCGCGGCGCTTCCGACGACGCCGGCGCTGCCGGCCACTCCCGCGCTCCCGACCACGCCCGCGCTGCCGGCGGTCGCGGCGCTCCCGATCACGCCGGCGCTCCCGGCGGTGGCAGGGCTGTCGACCACTCCCGCCGAGCCGTTGAGGTCGGTGCTCCGCGTCCTTTCGATCATCGCCATCGGGGCGGGCGGGGCGTCTAGGAGAGCAACTCGGCGCGCAGGGCGCCGGAGGTTCCCTCGTCCAGCTCGATATCGGTCGCGGGGCTGGGCCTGAGCACGATCCGGGTGGTGGCGTGGCGTGCCGGCTCGGGGCCGACGCCGGTCGCGGCCACGACCGTGATCGACCCGGCCTCCTCGGTGTTGCGCGCCGCGCCGAAGACGCGCCGCGCGGCCGTCGCGGGGAGCGCCTCGAGCGAGTCAACGATCACGACCGCGTCGCGTCCCCCCTCGGCGGCTCGCTTGGCGCGTTCGATCGCCATCGAGGCGGCCTCGCCCTGGCGATCGGGCGACTGGTCGAAGCTGCCGCCCACGACGGGCACGCTGACCGCCTGGCGCCACTCGCCGACCTCCTCGGGTCGCGCGCCGGCAAGCACCACGGTGAGCTGGAGCTCCGGCTGGCGCTCGCCGAGCGTGGTGACGATCCGCCGCAGCAGCGTGGTGGCGCCGGCGCCGGGCGGGCCCGCCACCGCAACGCGCGAACCCTTGCCGTAGGGCGTGCCCTGCAGCTCCTCGGGCGTGGCCAGGCGCTCGCTAGCGAAGGCTGCGGTGAGGTCCTCGAACAGCGGGCGCTCGGCCGGCGGCTCGGCCGCGCCGCCGTTCACTGTCTCGACGCGAACGAGCGACGGATAGCGCTCCGAGCGACGCGGGGCGCGGACCGGGCCCGCGACCTCGTCGCCGGTGCGAAGCTCGCAGCGGCGGATCTGCGCCGGCGCGACGTAGACGTCGTCGTGCGAGTGGGCGAACGCGTCGGCGCGGACGAAGCCGCTGCCGTTGGGGAGCACGTCGAGCGTGCCGGTGCGCGTCTCCTCGGGCGCCGCGTTCTCGACCGCGTCGGGCGCCTCCTCTTCCCGCTCGGCGG
>JBPCPH010000023.1:0-13843 GCA_050999415.1 Thermoleophilaceae bacterium | reverse complement strand
AGCTCGTCGTCGGCGCGGATCTTGATCGCGATGATCCCGTCAGCCTTGATCGGCGTGTTGTAGTCCGCGAACTCGGTCTTCTTGACGATCCCCTGCCGGGTGGCGAAGACGAGGTACCTTCCCTCCGAGAAGTCGCGCGTCGCGAGAACGGCCCGGACGTACTCGCCCTCGCGCAGCGGAAGAACGTTGACAAGCGCGCGGCCCTTCGAGGTGCGCGACGCCTCCGGCAGGTCGTAGACCTTCTGCCGGTAGATCTTCCCGCGGTTCGTGAAGAACAGGAGGTAGTCGTGCGTCGAGCTCACGAACAGGTGCTCGATGTAGTCCTCGTCCTTCATGTCCATCCCGAGCACGCCGACGCCGCCGCGCTTCTGTTGGCGGTAGGTCGCGAGCGGCAGCGACTTGATGTAGCCCGAGCGAGTGATCGAGATGACCATCTGCTGGTCGGCGATCAGGTCCTCGATGTCGAGCTCGTCCTCCGAGTGGGTGATCTCGGTTCGCCGCTCGTCGCCGTAGCTCTCCCTGACCTCCTGGAGCTCCTCCTTGATCAGGCCGAGGACGCGCGCCTCGTCGCCCAGGATCTCGCGCAGCTCCTTGATTCGCTCGACGAGGTCCGCATGCTCCTTGCGGATCTTGTCCGCCTCGAGCGCGGTGAGGCGCTGAAGGCGGAGATCGAGGATCGCCTGCGCCTGCTCGCGCGAGAGCTCGAAGCTTTCGATCAGGCCCTCGCGTGCGGCATCCGGGTCGCGCGAGGAGCGGATCAACTCGATCACCGCGTCGAGGTCCGACAGCGCGATCAGCAGCCCATCGAGGATGTGCGCCCGCGCCTCGGCGCGGCGCAGCTCGTGCTTGGTCCGGCGGACGACGACCTCGCGCTGATGGTCGACGTAGTTCTTGACGAGCGGGAGCAGCCCGAGCGTCCGCGGCACCTGATCGACCAGCGCGACGATGTTCACGCCGAACGTCGTCTGCATCGAGGTGTGCTTGTAGAGCTTGTTGAGCGCGACCTTGGGGATCGCGTCGCGCTTCAGCTCGATGACGATCCGGATGCCGGACTTATCGGACTCGTCGCGGAGGTCGGAGACTTCGGGAACCTTGCGGTCGTTGACGACCTCGGCGATGCGCTTGATCAGGCCGCTCCCGTCGTTGCGACCGTCGCCCTTCGACACCTGGTAGGGCATCTCGGTCACGATGATCGCCTCCTTGCCCTGTCGCAGCGGCTCGATGTGGGCGCGCGCACGGACGACGATCCGGCCGCGCCCCGTCTCGTAGGCGTCGCGGATCCCCTGGCGGCCGACGATGATCCCGCCGGTCGGGAAGTCCGGGCCCTTGATGTGGCGCATCAGGCCCCCGACGTCGATGTCGGGCTCGTCGATGAAGGCCGTGACCGCGTCGATCGTCTCGCGGAGGTTGTGGGGCGGGATGTTCGTGGCCATCCCGACCGCGATGCCCGCCGACCCGTTCACGAGCAGGTTCGGGAAGCGAGCTGGGAGGATCAGCGGCTCGAGCCGCGAGTCGTCGTAGTTGGCCCCAAAGTCAACCGTGTCCGCGTCGATGTCGCGCAGCAGCTCCGTTGCGAGGCGCGCGAGGCGCGCCTCGGTGTAGCGCATCGCGGCCGGCGGATCGCTGTCGATCGACCCGAAGTTGCCCTGGCCGTCCACGAGCGGGTAGCGCTGCGCGAACTCCTGTGCGAGCCGGACCAGGGCGTCGTAGATCGCGCTGTCGCCGTGCGGGTGAAATGACCCCATCACCTCGCCGACCACGTAGGCGCACTTGCGGTACGGCCTCGTCGGCTGAAGCCCCGCCTCGTGCATCGCGTATAGCACGCGCCGGTGCACGGGCTTGAGGCCGTCACGCACATCCGGCAGCGCGCGGCCGACGATCACGCTCATCGCGTAATCGAGGTACGACGAGCGCATCTCCTCCTCGAGCAGCCGCTCCTCGATCGCGCCGCCGCCCAACCGATCGACCGACATCTAGCTCGAGCTCCTACACATCGAGGTTGGTGACATCGCGGGCGTTGGACTCGATGAAGGCCCTTCGAGGCTCGACCTTGTCGCCCATGAGCATGGAGAAGATCTGATCGGTCGCGCTCGCGTCGTCGATCGTCACTTGGCGCAGGGTCCGCTGCTCGGCGTCCATGGTCGTCTCGTAGAGCTGGTCGGCGTTCATCTCGCCGAGACCCTTGAAGCGCTGGAGCGGCACCCCGTCGCCCGCGACCTCGACGACGCAACGGCGCAGCTCCTCGAACGACAGCGCCTGCGCCTCCCGCTTCCCGAGCGAGATCGCGAACGGCGGCCGTCCGGCGAGCTGCTCGAGCTCTCCATGCACCCTGACGAAGCCGCGGTATTCGGAGCGATCGAACATCGCGCGCCGCAGATGGTGCGTGGTCGCCAAGCCGGTCTTGCGCTCGACGCTGCGGATCACGAGGTCGACCGGGTCCTCGGACAGGAGCTCGGTCTCGTAGGGCTCCGTCTCGGGGTCCCCGCGGGCCACGAGCTTCGCGACGGCGTCCGCGTCGGTGAGCCCCTCATCGAGTATCTGCGACTCCTCGAGGAACGTGATCGTGTCGTGGCCGAACTCGGCGCCCAGCGCGGAGGCCCAGCCCTCGTACTGCTTGAGCAGCCGCCCGAACTTCTGCCAGCGAGGGTGGGTGAGCTTGAACTCGGTGGCCGTCCCGTCGACCACGCCCATGCGCTCGAGCTTGTCGCGCAGCAGCACCTCCTCGAGCTCCGACTCCTTCTCGATGTACACCTCGCGCTTGCCGTTCATCACCTTGTAGAGCGGCGGCTTGGCGAGATAGACGTAGCCCGCCTCGATCAGCTCGGGCATCTCCCGGTACAGGAACGTGAGCACGAGCGTGCGGATGTGGGCACCGTCGACGTCGGCGTCGCACGTTACGACCACCTTGTGGTAGCGCGCCTTCTCGATGTCGAACTCCTCGCGAATTCCCGTGCCGATCGCGGTGATGAGTGCCTGGATCTCCTGGTTCGAGAGAACCTTGTCGATGCGGTTCTTCTCGGCATTGATGATCTTGCCGCGCAACGGCAGCACCGCCTGCGTGTTGCGGTCGCGCCCCTGCTTGGCGGAGCCGCCGGCCGAGTCGCCCTCGACAACGAACAGCTCGGCGAGCGCCGGGTCCCGGACCGAGCAGTCCGCGAGCTTTCCGGGAAGTGTCGAGTTCTCGAGCGCCGACTTGCGCCGCGTCAGGTCGCGGGCCTTGCGCGCCGCCTCCCGCGCTCGCGACGCCTGGACCGCCTTCATGATGATCTGCCGTGCCTCGCTCGGGTTCTCCTCCAGGAATTCGGCGAGGCCACGGTTGACGGCGGCCTGCACGAAGCCTTCGACCGGCGGGTTGCCGAGCTTGGTCTTGGTCTGACCCTCGAACTGTGGATCGGCGACCTTGACCGAGATGATCGCCGTCAGGCCCTCGCGCACGTCCTCGCCCTGGAGGTTGTCCTCCTTCTCCTTCAGCAGGCCCTTCTGGCGGGCGTAGTTGTTGACGGTCCGTGTGAGCGCCGAGCGAAACCCGGAGAGGTGCGATCCGCCCTCGTGGGTGTTGATGTTGTTGGCGAACGAGAGCAGGGCCTCCTGGTAGGAGGAGTTCCACTGCATCGCGACCTCGACCTCGCCGACCTCGCTCGAGTCTTCGAGGAAGACCACCTTCTTGTGCAGCGGCTCGCGCGAGCCCTGCGAGTGGAGGTACGTGACGAAGTCGCGGATGCCGCCCTCGTAGCGGAAGCTCTCGGAGAAGCCCTCGCCGCGCTCGTCGTTGAAGTTGATTCGCAGGCCGCGCGTGAGGAACGCCATCTCGCGGAAGCGCTGCTCGAGCACCGTCCGTTCGTAGTCCACCTGCTCGAAGATCTCGAGGTCGGGCCGGAATGTGACCGACGTGCCGCGGCGCTTGGTGGCGGCGCCGCGCTTGAGCTCGCCCTGAGGCAGGCCGCGCTCGTACGACTGCGTCCACTCGTGTCCGTCGCGCCATACCGTCAGATGGAGCTCCTCGGAGAGCGCGTTGACGACCGAGACGCCGACTCCGTGCAGCCCGCCGGAGACCTTGTAGCCACCGCCCTCGCCGAACTTCCCCCCCGCGTGAAGGGTGGTGAGGACGACCTCGGCCGCGGGCCGCCCCTCCTTCTCGTGCATGTCCACGGGGATCCCGCGGCCGTCGTCGGTGACGTTGACGCTGTCGTCGGGACGGATCGTTATCTCGACGTGGTCGCACTCGCCGGCGAGCGCCTCGTCGACCGAGTTGTCCATGACCTCGTAGATGAGGTGGTGCAGGCCGCGCGTGCCCGTGGACCCGATGTACATGCCGGGACGCTTGCGCACAGCCTCGAGGCCTTTGAGGACCGTGATCTGCTGGGCGCCGTAATCCTGGCCGCCGGTCTTCTTCGTGGCTCGCTTCGCCAAGCCGTTCCTTCCTTAGTCCTTACATGTCGAAGCCCCGGCGGCGCGAGTAGGCGGCGCAAGCCGGGGCACTCGAATCGACTGACGTCAAGGATACCAAACGGGCACGCCCGAAAGCGTTACATAACACCGGAAAATGCCCGCAAATCGCGACAAATGGCCATTCGCCTAGCTCCCCATCGCGTGCGACTCACACAGCCGCCGCGTCAGACCGCGTCACACAGCGCAGCCGCCGCACGGGTCGACGCCCGGACACCGGCTCGAGAGCGTCGTTGAGCCGGCCCACGAGGTCGGTCGCGAGCAGATCGAGCTCGTTTGCCCAAACGGCGGATCGGCAAGCGACTGTGACCACGCCGTCGCGCTCGCGGACCGGCTCCGCTTCGGCGGCCACTCTTGCGCCCGCGGCGGCAGGCCAGTGTCGCTGGACGGCGGCGAGCGCCGTGGCCGGCGCGGCGGCGCGTGCGACTCGCTCGAGCGCCGGACCGAACGGGCGCGGGCCGGGCCTTCTCACGCGGCGACGGCGCGTGGCGCGGCGCGGACCTCGCCGGCTTCGACGTTCAGGATCGCGGCGCCGGCGGCGGCCGCGCCGGGCAGGTGCTCCGGGTCGGCCGCGGTGACGAGGGTCTGGCCGCTCGCAAGGATCGCCTGCACCAACCGAGCTCGACGCGACGCGTCGAGCTCGGACATGACGTCGTCCAAGAGCATCAGCGGCTCCCGCCCGCGCTCGGCGAGCACGTCCCGCTCGGCGAACAGCAGCGCGAGGACGCTGAGCCGCTGCTGGCCCTGCGACCCGAACGACCGCAGCGCGCGATCGTCGTGGGTCAGCACCAGATCGTCGCGATGCGGCCCGTGCGTGGTGAACCCGCGCTCGATGTCTTGGGACCGGCGCTCCGCGAGCTCGGCGGTCAGCGCCAGAGCGTCCTGCGCGCGCGAGCGCGGTCGGTAGCGGATCGCGGCGCGCAACGGGAGCCCGAGCTCGGTGGTGCGCGCGGCAAAGCACGGAGCGAGCTGCTCCACGGCCTCCGAGCGATCCTCCATCAGGGCGGCGCCCGAGCGCCCGAGCTGGTCGTCCCAGGCGTCGAGCTGCGCAGCGGAAGCGCCGCCGGAGCGCACACGCGCCAAGAGCGCGTTGCGCTGACCGAGAGCCCGGCCATACGCGACTCGGGTTCCGGCTCGCGACGGCCAGACCGCCGCGACGAACCGATCCAGGTGGGCGCGGCGATGCGCCGGGGCTCCCTTCACGAGCTCGAGGCGGTCGGGGATGAAGACGCAGACCGGTGGACGAGCGTCGAGCGATGCGGGCCCCCCGGCCGGCGAACCGTCCACTCGAACGCGCTTTCCCTCGTTCAGGTCGAGCGCAGTCTCGAGGACGTGGCGCTCGCCGTCGCGGATCGTGGTGACCGCCACGCGCGCCGGCCCGCCGCCGTGCCCCACGACCTCGCGCTCGTTGCTCGTCCGACACGACCGCGCGGTCAACCCGAAGTAGATCGCCTCGAGGAGGTTCGTCTTTCCTGCGCCGTTGGGCCCACAGACGATGGTCAGGCCGTCCGAAAGCTCGATCTCGCCCCGCCCGCAGTTACGGAAATCGCGCAGCCCGACGTGCGCGACCAGCATCACACGTTCAGTCGAATCGGCATTACGAGGTACGTGAAGCCGCTGCCGTCGCCTGCCTCGATCAGGCCGGGGCGGAGCGGGCTGATCAGCTTGAGGATCAGCTCGTCCGCCTCGGCGCTCTCGAGCCCGTCGCGCAGGAACTCGGCGTTGAAGCCGACCTCCAACGGTTCGCCCTTGAACGGAAGCGGCAGTGACTCGCTGGCGCGGCCGATGTCCGGCGTCTGCGCCGACACCTCCACCGCCCCTTCGGTGAACGCCAGCCGGAGCGGGGAGTTCTTCTGGGCGAGAAGGCCGATTCGGCGCACCACTTCGAGCACCTCCGCGCGGCTCACCCGCAGCTCGTGCTCATAGGACTCCGGGAGCAGCTGTCGATAGTTCGGGAACCGACCTTCCACGAGCCGGGACGAGAGCGTGATGCCGTCGACGCGGAAGATCACCTGGTTGGCCTGGTGCCAGATCTCGATGTCGCCGGCCGCCGCCGAAGCGACGCGACTCAGCTCTTGGAGCGCGCGCGCCGGGACGTTTACCTCCAGTTCGGCGTCGATCGGGCGCTCGAGCCCAGTCTCCTTGACGCTCAGTCGATAGGAGTCGGTCGCGACCATCCGCAGCTCGGAGCCAGACGCGGAAACGAGCACGCCGGTCAGGTGTGGACGCGTTTCGTCACGTGACGCCGAGCGGGCGACGCGTTCGGCTGTCTCGATGAACGCTCGCGCGGCAAGCGTGACGCTGCGCTCGTCAGACGGTGCCTCGGGCAATCGTGGGAAGTCGTCAAGTGGGAGGACGCGGAGCTGAAAGTCCGCCGATCCCGCTGAAACCTGGACGTCATCCTCAGCGCTTCGATGCTCGAGCACCAGCTTGTCGCTGGCAAGCGAGCGGACCACCTCGACAAGCAGGCGGGCGGGGAGGACTACCGTGCCAGGACGCTCGGCGCTCGCTTCAAGCGGGACTCGAATCGCCATCTCCATATCGGTGGCACGCAACTCGACGCCGGTCTCGTCCGCGTGGAACATGACGCCTGCCAGCGTCTGGACCGCGCTCCTCGTCGACGCTGCTCTCGCGACGATCCCAAGCTGTGTCAGCAAACCATCTCTCGAGACGGAGATCTTCATGAAGGAAGAACAGAGCTAGTAGACGTTGTGGATATGTGGATGGGATGGCTCATGGCTCTTATTCAAGCGGCTGGGAGTGTGGATCGAGTTGTGGGCGGATTGTCAATGGTCTCATTCTGCCCGGTCGGGAGCGGACGATTCGAGTCGCTCCCTCAACTCGAGAACAGTTCTCGCCAGGTCCGACGTCTTGGTCAGTTCACGGGCGACCTTGCGGTGGGCGTGTAGAACGGTCGAGTGGTTGCGCCCACCGAACGCCGCGCCGATGGTCGGCAGGCTCACGCCGATGAGCTCACGCGTCAGGTACATCGCCACTTGTCGTGCGAACGCCACCGCTGGGCGCCGGTCGCGACCGATGAGTGCCTGGTAGCTGGTGCCAAAGGTCGAGGCGGTGAGGGATTGGATCTCGGCGACTGTCGTCTCGCGCGGACGCTGGCTTGACTGAGGTCCGGCAAGCACTCTCGCCGCCAAGTCCGGCGAGGGTTGCTCATCGCGCAGCGAAGCATGAGCGACGATCCGAATGAGCGCCCCTTCGAGTGCCCGAACGCTTGAGGAGACCTGTCTCGCGACCTCGCGAAGGGTCGCATCGTCGAAGCCCGCGATGCCGTCGAGCGCCGCGCGCTTGCGCAGGATTGCGAGCCGGACCTCTATCGACGGGGGCTCGACCGAGGCCACGAGCCCGGAAGCGAAGCGCTCTACTAGACGTCGCTCCAGCGCCCCCATCTCGGCCGGCGGACGATCGCTCGATACCACGAGCTGGCACCCCGTCTCGTAGAGGGCGTTGAACGTGTGGAAGAACTCTTCCTGCGTCCGCACCTTGTCGGCGAAGAACTGGACGTCGTCGAGGAGCAGTACATCGACGTCGCGAAAGGCGGTCCTGAACTCGTCGATATCCCCACCGCGGACGGCCTTCACGAACGCGGTCGTGAACTCGTCGGAGGTGGCGTAACGAGCGGCGATCGTGCCGCCAAAGCGGCGGAGGTAGTTGCCGACCGCATGAAGCAGGTGCGTCTTGCCGAGTCCCGGCGGCCCGTGGAGAAAGAGCGGGTTGTAGGCCTGGGCGGGCTGCTCGGCGACCGCGAGGGCGGCGGCGTGCGCGAGCCGATTGCCGTCGCCGATAACGAACTGCTCGAAGGTGTACTTGGGGTTGAAAGCGGGTTCTTGGAGCGTTCGCGGTGTGGTCTTCGCGTCCGCCGAAGGCGGGGGCACCCAGTCCTCGGCTACGACGGTTACGGCCACTGGCGCTCCGAGGGCTCGGGCGGCGGCATCACGCAGGAGCGGGGCGTAGCGTTCCTCAACGAGCGTGCGCGTGTGGCGCGGGGCCCGGACGTAGATCGTGTCGCGATCCCGCGCCGCTAGCTCGAGCGATTCGAGCCAGAGGTGAAACGTGAGGCCAGTCACGGCGGTCCGGAGCTCGGCCTGGATCTCGCGCCAGCTTTCCTGGAGCTCGTCTTGGGACACGCGCAAGCGACCAGCCTCCACCGGTGTGTCGCGACTCATTGAGAGGGGAGGGCCGTCCCGATACTCACGGCCCCTCGGCGCGCCGAGTGTACAACCGCGCCGCGGCCTTCTCGTGGGCGATCCGGAGGCCCGACAAGGACAGCGCGCAATTCGCGGAGAAACCGATTCGTCTCCCCTTGCGGTGAACAAATCGCGCTCGCCGTCGCATACCGGCGGCCTACCTAATCGACGCGCGGGCTGCGCTCGGGCTCGGCTGGGCCAGCCCTATACTCGTGCGGTCGGCGGCTCTGTGAGCCCCGTCTCGATCGATGAAGCGCACCTACCAGCCGAAGAAGCGCAAACGTGCCCGCACGCATGGCTTTCGCGCTCGCTCGCGTACGCGCTCGGGCCGCCGCATGCTGAGGCGCAAGCGGTCGAAGGGCCGCCACCGGCTGACGCCCTAGCATGACCGGTCACCAGCGGCGCGCCGCGAGGCCCCGCCGCGGCCGGTCAGGCGGCGGACGGCTCACTCGTAGCGCGGACTTCGACCGCGTCTACCGCCGCGGGCGCTCACACGCCAATCGCTACCTCGTGATGTACGCGTTCCCGCGTCCTCACGACGAGGGCGAGCCGCGCCTGGGCGTGTCGGTCGGGCGCAAGGTCGGGGGAGCGGTCGAGCGCAACCGCGTGAAGCGGCTGTTGCGCGAGGCGTTCAAGGCGGTCTCGCCGGGACTTCCGCGCGACCACGACTTCGTGCTGGTGGCGCGCCCGGACACGAAGTCGCTGGCGAGCGAGCGAGGCGAGCCGGGCGTTGAGCAGGCGCTTCGTGAGCTGCTCGCGGAAGCCGAGCTCGGCAGCACGGGGGACGAGCGTGAGTAGCCTCGTGCGCATGGTCCTCACCGCGCCGATCCGCTTCTACCAGCGGTTTCTGTCGCCGCTCCTGGCGCCGCGATGTCGCTACTACCCCACGTGCTCGGATTATGCGGTCAGGTCGATCGAACGCTTCGGCATACTTCGGGGGAGCGTCCTCGCAGCTTGGCGCCTTCTGCGGTGCAACCCTCTGAGCCGCGGCGGGTTCGACTACCCGGAGGATCAGCGGCTCTTTCCCCGCCGCGGGGCCGCCTCCCACACCTCATGACTCCAATCGCCCTCGCACCGCAGTTCCTGATCGACGCGTGCGACGCGATCCTTGAGTTCTTCCACGATCAGGTCGGCTTCGGCTGGGGGCTCTCGATCATCGCGATGACCGTGGCGATCCGGGTGGCGATCCTGCCGCTGACCTTCAAGGGCGTGAAGGGGATGCAGGAGATGCAGCGCCTCCAGCCGGAGATGAAGCGGATCCAGGAGCGCTACAAGGACGACAAGCAGCGCATGCAGCAGGAGGTGATGAAGCTCTATCAGGAGCACCAGGTCAACCCGCTCAGCTCCTGCCTCCCGCTCCTCCTCCAGATCCCGTTCTTCATCGCGCTGTTCGACCTGCTCCGGAAGGACCCGGAGATCGAGGGCGAGCCGTTCCTCTTCATCCCCGACCTCGGCTCCGAGGCGACCGGCGCGGTGCTGGTCACGCTGATCGTTCTCTACATCGCGACGCAGCTCGGCGCCAGCCTCGTGACGCTCGTGAGCGCGGACAAGACCCAGCGCCGGATCTTTCTGGCGCTGCCGTTCGTCTTCGTCCTCTTCATCCTCAACTTCCCCGCCGGCCTGATCGTCTACTGGATCACCACGAACGTCTGGACGGTCGGGCAGCAACTGGTCGTCCGCAAGCTCTACCCCAAGCCCGAGCCCGTGGATTTGACGGACGGCGACGGCGCCAAGCCGGCGCGAGGCAAGCCGGCGACCCAGGCAGCCCTCGTCGATGGAGGCGCAGGGAACGGAAAAGGCAGTCGTAAGGCGAAGGCGACCGCCGGCGTCTCCTCCGGGAACGGCGGTCCGCGCAAGGCACCGCCGCCTGCGTCGCCGCGCAAGAAGAAGAAGCGCTCCGGCCGACGCAGGTGATGGCCGACCGCCTGGCGGAGGCCGAGGGGACGACGCTCGGCGAAGCGAAGTGGGGGGCGTTCAAGGCGCTCGAGCGGCGCTTTCCCGGAATCGACGCGGACAGCGTGCGCTTCGAGGTCCTCGCGGAGGGCGACGCCGGCGGGGAGGTTGCCGCACGCGTGCGTGCCGAGGCGGACGTCGATGCGTGGCGCGCACGCTCGGAGACGCTCCCTGACGATCCCGCCGAGCGCGTCCGCCAGCTCGTCAGCAGGGTTGTCAGCGGACTCGAGCTGCGCGCGAGCGTCGACATGGAGGAGACGGCGGACGAGGTCCGAGCGACCGTCAACGGCGAGGATCTCGGCCTCCTGATCGGTCGTCACGGCGCGACGATCGACGCCGTCCAGTACCTCGCCGGGCGCAGCGCCTTCCGCGGCGACGCCGAGCGCAAGCGCGTCGTAGTCGACGCCGCCGGCTATCGCGAGCGGCGCGAGGCGCAGCTGCACCGGGCGGCTGATCGGGCCGCCGAGGACGCGCTCTCGTTCGATCGGCCCGTCGAGCTCGAGCCGATGGGGGCGCACGAGCGCAAGGCCGTTCACGAGTACCTCAAGGACCGCACGGATGTGGAGACCTACAGCGAGGGCGACGAGCCCGACCGGCGGCTGGTCGTGAGCCCCGTCGCCCCGAGCGACTGACCCGGGCTGCGGCGAGCTGCCGCGCCACCGTTTGACGTGAAACGGAGGGTTCTGGATCTCTGAGCGGGCCCGTGTCGAGCGGTCGCTCGCGTCCAGCGCGCGCCGCTTCGGACTTGGTGGCGCCGAGCTCGAGCGGCTGCGCGCGCTGATCGCCGCGGTCTCCGCCGAGCCGCATCCCCCCACCACCATCCGGAACCCGGTCGAGATCGCCGACCGGCACGTAGCCGACAGCCTTGCGGCGCTGGAGCTCGGGCGCGTCCGTATCGCCCGGCGGATCGCGGACGTCGGCGCCGGCGCTGGGTTTCCGGGGCTTCCACTCGCGATAGCGCTCCCGGCGGCGTCGATCGACCTGCTCGAAGCGTCGCGGCGCAAGTGCGAGGTGATCGAGCGGCTTATCGTGGCCGCCGCCGTACCGAACGCCCGGGCGGTCGCCGCGCGGGCGGAGATATGGGCCGATCGCGATGGTCGTGACGCCTACGACCTCGTGACCGCGCGCGCGGTCGCCGGCTTGGCCGTCCTCGTCGAATACGCGGCGCCGCTCTTACGCTTGGGCGGCGTGCTGGTCGCCTGGAGGGGGCGCCGCGAGGCCGACGAGGAAAGCGCGGCCGACGCGGCCGCCGCCACGGTTGGCCTGAGCCCAGGCTCGGTGATCGCCGTGGAGCCGTTTCCGACCGCCCGCGACCGCCACCTGCACGTCTTCGCGAAGGTAAGCGCGACGCCCGTCGCGTTCCCGCGACGCCCGGGACGTGCGGCCAAACGCCCGCTCGGCCACTGAGCGGCTCCCGAACCGGAGGAGGAGGCTCCAGTTCGGCGGCGAACCACCGGGAACGGGGGCGGTTCCGACCGCTTCCGGGATTACCTTCGCAGGCGATGGGCACGATCTACGCGATTGCAAACCAGAAGGGCGGCGTGGGCAAGACCACGACCGCCGTGAACCTCGGCGCCTGCTCGGCCGAGGCCGGTACCCGGACGCTGCTGGTGGACCTTGATCCGCAGTGCAACGCGACGACGGCGCTCGGCCTCCCGCGCGATTCGAGCCCGAGCGTCTACGACTGCCTGAGCGGCGAGGGCGCGCTCGACGCGGCCGCGCGGCCCAGCCCTGTGGACGGCCTGTGGATAGTGCCGTCCACACCGGAGCTCGCCGGCGCGAGCGTGGAGCTCCCGCGGCTGCCGGGGTCGGAGAATCGCCTGCGCGAGGCGCTCGGGTCGGTGCGCGAGGACTTCGAGCTGATCCTGCTCGACTGCCCGCCGGCCCTTGGCCCCCTCACCGTGAACGCGCTGGTCGCGGCGGACCGCGTGATCGTTCCGGTGCAGACCGAGTACTTCGCGCTCGAAGGCCTTGCCGGCCTGCTGGACACGCTGTCGCTCATCCAGCGCGAGCTCAACCCGCGGTTGACCGTCGCAGGCATGATCCTCACGATGCACGACGGACGGACGCGGCTGGCCCAGGACGTCGAGCGCGAGGTCCGCGAGCACTTCCCCCACCTAGTCTTCGACACGGTGATCCCACGCAACGTGCGCGTCGGCGAGGCGCCGAGCTTTGGGGTGCCTGTCTCGCGCCACGACCCGGCCTGTTCGGGGGCACGTGCCTACGCCGACCTGGCGAGGGAGGTCGCCGCCCGTGGCTGAGAGCGGCTCCGCGAGCTGGCCGACCGGCTCCCAGCCGCGCGGCATCGGCCGCGGCCTCGCCGCCATCCTGCCGCGCTCGCAATCGGCCACCGATGGGTTCCGGGAGCTCCCGCTCGAGCTCGTGACGCCCAACCCCGACCAGCCGCGCCGGGCCTTCGACGGCGAGGCGCTGCTCGCGCTGGCGGAATCGATCAAGGCGCGCGGCCTGCTTCAGCCGATCGTGGTGAGGGCGCTCGCCGGCGGCACCTACGAGCTTCTCGCGGGCGAGCGCAGACTGCGCGCGTCTCGGCTGGCCGGGCTCGACCGCCTTCCGGCGATCGTGCGCCAGGCGCAGGACTCGGAGCGCCTCGAGCTGGCGTTGATCGAGAACATGGCACGGGAGGACCTCAACCCGGTTGACTCGGCCCGCGCTTGCGCGACCCTTGTGGAGGACCTCGGCGTGACCAAGGAGGAGCTGGGCCGGCGGCTCGGCCGCAGCCGCGTCGCGATCTCGAATCTGGTGCGGCTGCTCGACCTGCCCGACGAGGCGCTGTCGCTGCTCGAGTCGCGCGAGCTGACAGAGGGGCACGGGCGCGCGATCCTGATGTGCAGGGACCAGTCGGCGCGGCGGGACCTCGCACGCGCCGCGGCCGCACAAGGCTGGTCGGTTCGGGAGACCGAGCGGCGGGCGAAGGCAGCCGGCGATCCGGCGCTTGCGCCGGGCGCAGGACGATCCGGCCCGGTGCCGCTTCACCCGGACCTCGCCGACGCGCTCGGCGCGGCTGAGGACGCGCTTACCGCGGCCCTCGGCCGCGCGGTCCGGGTGCGCGCGATGGGCGACGGCGTCCGGGTCGAGATCGACCTCGAGGACGCGCGCGCGGGCGTCGAGCTGGCGGAGCGGATCCTGCGCCGCGCGGCGGCCTGAGCCCACCCGAACGGGCTCGCCCGCAGCACGCGCGCCGCTAGAATCGCGCCGCGAAGCGGGCGATTAGCTCAGTCGGT
>JBPCPH010000006.1:0-6165 GCA_050999415.1 Thermoleophilaceae bacterium | reverse complement strand
CCCCCCCGCGGCCGGATCGGCCTGCCGCACCTGCACGAGCGCGAGCTCGGCTCGACCAACCAGCGCGCGAAGGAGCTCGGGGCGGCGGGCGCGCCCCACGGCACGCTCGTCACCGCCGACGGCCAGACCGCCGGCCGCGGCCGTCAGGGCCGCCGCTGGGAGGCGCCCGCGGGAAGGGCGCTGCTGGCATCGCTGGTCGTGCGGCCGCTCGACGAGGACGACGCCCTGTTGCCGCTCGCGGTCGCGGTCGCGATCTGCGAGGCCTGCGAGCGCGCGGCGCCCGTGGCCTGCCGGATCAAGTGGCCCAACGACGTCTGGATCGATCGCCGCAAGGTCGCGGGTGTCCTGATCGAGGGTCGCCCGCAGGAGCGCTGGGCGGTCGTAGGGGTCGGGGTCAACGTCACGACCGCCGCCGAGGAGTTCCCGGCCGAGCTGCGCGACACGGCGACCTCGCTCGCCCTTGCCGCCGGGCGGCGGCAGCGGGCGTCGGGTGATCTCAGCGTCGCCGCGCTCCTGGAAGCCCTGCTCGAATCGCTCGCCGGACGGCTCGACGAACCGCCCGAGCGCGTGCTCTCGGCCTGGCGCGAGCGCGACGCGCTGGCCGGCCGGCGGGTCGATTGGGGCGAGGGTCGCGGGATGGCCGCCGGGGTCGACGACCGAGGCAACCTGCTCGTGGACACCGACGCAGGGCGGGTGGCTCTCGGAGCCGGAGAGGTCCACCTGCGCTGAGAGGGCACCCCTCAGGCGGCTGACCGCTCCTCGGTCCCGCCCGCGCCGTCCGCCCCGCTCGCCGGGGCCTTCGTGGCGACGGCCCCCTGCTGACGACCGGGGTCTGGCGACACGACCGCGCCCTCCTGCCGCCCTCCGTTGGAGCCCTCACGCCCGCGGCCCTTGCCGCGTCGCCTGCGGCCCCCGCCGCGCCGGCGGCGGCCCTTCGGGAAGTTGCGAAGCAACTCGCGCGCGAGCGCCGACGGCTTGCGGGCCATGCGGGTGCGCGCACCGCGCAACACCTCCTCGGCCTCGGGCGTGTGCGCGAGCGCCGCGGCCAGGAGCGCCGCCGCGAGGCGACGGTCCTGCTTGCGCGACGCGTGCACGAGCCGCCGCGCGTTGCGCGCGTGGGCCGCTCCTGAGGAGTTCACGAGCAGACCGAGCAGTCGCTTCGTCTCCGGCCAGCGCTGCACGGCGTACTCCTCGTGGACCTCGCGCGTGAACTCGGCGAGCCGCCACAGCCAGGCGGTCGCCTGGTCGCGCCGGCCGATCGGGCGATCGGCGAGCGCCTGTAGCAGCGCCTTGACGCCCTCGCGCCGCTCGTCGCGCGACCACCCGCTGACGATGTCCACCGCGTCGTCGAACGCCTCAGCGCTGCGCAATGTGGCGATCTCGCCCAGCGCGCGCAGGCGAAGTTGGCTATTGCGGTTTCGCTGCAGGCAGGTGACCAGGAAGCGGCGCCGCAGCTCGCCGGTCGTGTCGAAGTGCAGCATCGCGCGTGCCCGCCGCCAGTTGTTTGAGGCGACGCGTGCGCCGGCGAGCGCGGCCCAGACGTGCTGCTCGCTCCAGGACAGGTTCTCGACCGCGATCCGCCAGAGCTCGCGCTCGAACACCGCTGCCCGCCGATCGGGATCGTCCGACACCGGCAGCACGCGGCGCTCGACCCGGACGCGCCGGCCGCGGCCGCGGCGCACCGGCCCGACGACGATCGCGCCGCCCCGGTAGACATCGCGACCCAGCAGGCTGTGCAGCGTCACGACCGGGTCGTCGTGAGTCGTGGCGGGGTGGACGAAGTCCACGACGATGCCCGCCTCCTTGCCCGGGTGGCGTCGAGTTACGCGCCCCACGCGCTGCTGATAGACACGCCGCGAGGCGGTGGGCGCGAGATGCATGCAGACGGTCGCCCGCGGCGAGTTCCACCCCTCCGCGAGGAGCTGGGCGTTGACCAGCACGTCGATCTCGCCGCGCTCGTAGGCAGCGAGGATCCGCGTCAGTTCCCGCTTCGGGGTCTCGCCCGAGACCGCCTGACCCTTGATGCCGGCGGCGCGAATCGCCTCGGCGACGTTGTACGCGTGCTTGACGCCGGCTGCGTAGACCACGCCCGGAACGTCGCGGAAGCGCACCCGGTAGAGGTCCGCGATCGCGGCGTTGAACGGGCCCTGGTCGAGCAGCGCGGCCAGCTCCTCCTGGTCGAAGTCCTGGTCCACCTCGCCGCGGCGCAGCGGCACCTTGGCGATCGAGCGCACCCCGACGCCGGGCGGGATGCGGATGCAGCGAAGCGGCGCGATCACTCCCCGGCGCGCCGCCTGCGCGAGGTCGAAGCGCGAAGTCTGAGTCGGGAAGAGGTCGGTGACGTGGCGGGCGATGAGGGCGCCGGTGGCGGTCATGCCCACGAACGCCGGGCCGTGCCAGCGGCGGATCGCGGCGCTCGTCTTCTCCCCGAGGGCGGTATGCGCCTCGTCGCAGACGACGATCGTGTAAGCGTCGGAGATCTTCCCGGCGTTGCGCACGAACCACTGGTAGGTCTCGACGCTCACCGGGCCGTTGGCCGTCGGCTCCCGGCCCTTGTCGAGCAGCGCCGGGCTGATCCGCTTCTTGTAGCCGCGGTCCACGAGCTCGCCGGTGAACTGGTCGACGAGGTTGCGACGGTGGGTCAGGATCAGGATGCCCCCGGTCCGCGAGGCCTCGACGAAGCCGAGTGCCGCGACCGTCTTCCCCGCCCCTGTCGCGTGCTCGAACCAGAAGCGCCGCGCCGAGTTCGGGTCCTCGAGGACTTCCGCCAGCCCTTCGTCCTCGCCCTCTCCCTCGGCGGCGGCGTCCCAGTCCACGGGCTCCTCGTCTTCCGCGAGGTCCTCGTCGGCAGGGTCGTCGACGGCCAGCGCCTCGTCGTCGTCGTCGTCGAGGTCCTCCTCTTCGTCGGCGAGGTCTTCGGCGTCATCATCCGACAGGACGTTCCCGGCCGGATCGTCGCCGTTCGCCGCACCCGCCGTGAGCGTTTCGCGGACCGCGTCGTCCGCGGCCGTCTCGGGGCGGTCGGCGTCGTCGGCCACCGGGCCGCCGTTGCCGGATCTCGCTGCGCCGGCCGAAGCTGAGCCGTTTCGCTGGGCCTCCGCGAGCAGCGCGATCAGGGTCCCCGACAGCGCGTCCACCTGGTGGGCGTCGAGGACCGCTCCGTCGGCGAGGTGCGGCTCCTCCTCGGACAGCACCCGCTCGAGCCCGAGCATCAGCGAGAAGTCGCGGCGCCAAGCCACCGACGGCTGGTCGCGGCCGGCAGCTATCTCGGCCAGGGCGGCGTCGAGCGCGCGGCGGCGCGCCGTGCCCTGGGCCAGCGCGACGTCGGCGTCCTCGCCCTCGTGCAGGAACGACTCGCGCGCGAACCTCTCTGCCCGCTCGAGGTCGGCGGGCTCCAGGCCCGCGCCCGCGATGGGCGACGTTGCGGCAGAGTGATCGCTATCAGCCATGTGAGGCTTCCTCGAAGCCGGGGCGAGGCGCTGGCGCGCAGCGCGAAGTGACGTCCCGCCCCATGGGTCCGCCGGTTGGAGGTCGCTCTCCGGGACCTGCCCCGACGGCGGCTGCGGCCAACAGTGGCGCGCAGCGTGCGGCAAGTATTGCAGGAACGCAGGCTGGCAGACGTGCCGGCCGCATCGATCGATGTGCGACGCTATCTCGGATGCGGTTGCTCGTAGCGCTGGTATTGGTCGCGGCAGTGGTGGGGGCCTGCGGCGAGGACGCGCCGCCCGCCGGCGGCAGTCCGTCCCCGCCCTCCGCCGCCAGCGGTGGCGACGGCGCGTCCCGGGACCTCCCGCCCGCGCTGGCCGGCGTGCAGGAAGACGCAAACCAGCTGCTCGACGGCGGAGCCGATGCGTTCGAGCGCCGCCTCGCCGAGCTCGAGGGACATCCGGTCGTCGTGAACAAGTGGGCCTCGTGGTGCGCTCCGTGCCGTGCCGAGTTCCCGTTCTTTCAGTCGCAGGCCGAGGAGCGGGCCGGGGAGGTCGCGTTCATCGGCGTGAACTCCGGCGACAACGACGCCGACGCGGCGTCGTTCCTCGAGGAGTACCCGGTCCCGTACCCGAGCTACAAGGACCCGGAGCTCGAGGTCGCCGACGTCTTCAATGCCGTGGCCGCATTCCCCACCACGGCGTTCTACGACGAGCGCGGCGAGCTCGTCTACGTGAAGCAGGGCGGCTACGCGAGCGAGGAGCTGCTCGCCGAAGACATCGAGCGCTACGCCGGATAGGCCCGAGACCCTCTCCCGAGTGGACGTCCGGCTCGCACGCGACGAGAACGAGGTGGCCGCGGCGCTCGAGCTGCGCCGGCGCGTGTTCGCGATCGAGCAGGGGATCCGCCCCGAGGCCGACCGGGACGGCCGCGACGGCGAGGCGATCCACCTGGTGGCCGTCGAGGAGGGCGTGATCGTGGGCACCTGCAGGCTGGTGGTGGTCGGCGGAATCGCGATGCTCGGTCGCCTGGCCGTCGAGCCGTCGGGACGCCGTAGGGGTATCGGGCGGGCGGTGCTCGAGGCCGCGGAGGGCTCGGCCCGATCCGAGGGCGCGCGGCGGGTGGCGCTCCACGCACAGATGCCGGCGCTCGCCTTCTACGAGGAGAGCGGCTACTCACGCAACGGCGAGGTCTTCGAGGAAGAGGGGATCGATCACGTGTCGATGGAGAAGTGGCTTGCCTGAGCTGCGAATCGACCCGCTCACCGGGCTGCGGACGATCGTCGCGTCCGAGCGCGCGGACCGGCCGGGCGGCTCGCTGCGGGCCGAGGCGGAAGCGCCGATCGATCCCGAGACCGACCCGTTCCTCGAAGGACACGAGGAGCGCACCCCTCCGGAGATCTACTCCGACCGGCCCGCCGGCGGCACGGAGAACGGCCCGGGCTGGTCGGTGCGGGTCGTGCCGAATCTCTACCCGGCGCTGACTGACGATCCCGGCGGCGGTGACGGCCCGCCCTCGGAAGCGGGGCCGCGCGACCCGCTCGCGGTCGAGCGCGGCGAGCCCGACCTCTTCCCCGCGCGGCCCGCGGTTGGGGCGCATGAGGTGATCGTGAACGCGCCGATCGCGGTCGCTTCCCTCGCAGAGCTGGAGCCGGCCCAGGCAGCGCGTGCGATGCAGACGTGGCGAGCGCGCATGCGCGCCCACGCGAACTCTTCGTACGTGCACCTGATCGTCAACGAGGGCCGGCGCGCCGGCGCGTCGCTTCCCCACACCCATGCACAGCTGTACGCGCTGCCGTTCGTGCCCGCGGCGGTCGCGCGCGAGCGCGAGCGCTTCACCGCTCATGCCAACCGCACCCACGGCCGCAACCTGCTCGCGGACGTCGTGCAGGAGGAGGTGCGCCGCCGTGAGCGCATCGTGGCTATCGACGGCGAGGCGGTGGCGCTGTGCCCGTTCGCCTCGCGCGCGCCGTTCCAGGTGCAGATCGTCCCGCGCGCCCCGCACGCGCGCTTCGAGGACGACGGGCCGCTCGCGGCGTCGCTGCTCCAGCACGTGCTGGGCCGGCTGCGCGCGGCGCTCGGCGCCCTCCCCGCGCTCAACATGTGGGTCCGCACCGCGCCGCGCGGGGCCGAGCACTTCTGCTGGCGGATCGACGTCGTGCCCCGACTCGTCAACGACGCCGGCCTCGAGCTGGGAGTCGGCGTCCATCTCAACGTCCTGGGACCCGAGCGAGCCGCCGAGCTGCTCCGGTAGCGTCCGCGCCCTGGCTCCCTCCGAGCGCCCCATCCCCCAGTTCGCCGCCGAGCCGCCGCAGGAGCCGCTTCCGTACGGCCGCTGGGGTGACGCCCTGGGCGAGCACTTCGCGCGCGCGTGTGCCGAGATCGAGAGTGACGAGGAGGTCGGCGACCTCGGGCCTATCGCCTGGTTCCCGGACCGCTCCTACGGCGACCGGACCTACATCCCCGCCAGCTCGATCACGGCGAGGGGGTTCGAGCTGTTCGGCTACGTCTCGTTCACGCGCGAGCACCCCGGCGCCGAGGCGACGGGCTTCGAGGCACGCGCCGACTACACCGACGACACCGCCGAGGCCAACCCCGACTGGAAGCTCGACCTGCGCGACGAGGAGATCGGGACGTGGCGCGGGCCGCAGGGACGCGTCGGCCAGATCACGCTCGTCTGGGGCGACGCGCTGGTATCGAACGGGGCGCTGGCGATCGCCGAGCTCGGCCCGACGACCAC
>JBPCPH010000167.1:0-4691 GCA_050999415.1 Thermoleophilaceae bacterium | reverse complement strand
GGCCAGGACCTGCCGCTGCTCGATCTGATCCAGGAGGGCATCTTCGGCCTCATTCGCGCGTCCGAGAAGTTCGATTGGCGCAAGGGCTACAAGTTCTCCACTTACGCGACGTTCTGGATCCGTCAGGCGATACAGCGCGGCCTCGCGAACCGCTCGCGGACGATCCGCATCCCGGTGCACATTGGCCAGCGCGAACGAAAGATCGTGCGTGCCGAGCGCGAGCTGTCGACCAAGCTCGGCCGCGATCCGAACGAGGACGAGATCTCGGCGGCCGCCGAGGTGCCCGTCGAGCAGATCCGAGAGGTCCGCGACGCGGCGCGCACGATCACGAGCCTCGACCGGCCGATCGGCGAGGAGGGCGGCGCGTTGCTCGGCGACCTGCTGGAGTCGGAGGGCGAGGGACCCGACGAGGAAGTCGAGGTCAGCCTCCGCGAGGAGACACTTCGCACGGCCGTCGACTCACTTCCCGAGCGCGAGCGCGAGGTCGTGAAGCTCCGCTACGGCATCGACGGCGACGAGCCCACGCCGCTGCGTGAGACCGGGCGCCGCCTCGGCCTCTCCCCGGAGCGCGTGCGACAGGTCGAAGCGGAGGCGCTGAGGCGGCTCGCGGTCACGCGCGAGGTCGAGGCGCTGCGAGAAGCGGCTTGAGCGGCGTCTTCGCGGCCGGCGGCCGCGCCGGTCGGCTCACCGCGTAGCCATCAAGAGCAGCGTCCCGCGCTCGCGCTCCAGCGAGCGGACCTCGAAGCCCATCTGCGTTGTGAGGCGTCGGAGCGACCCGCGCGTGAAGAAGCGCAGGTGCGGCGACAGCGGATCGAGCACGCGCTCCCATCCGAGAATCAGCGCACGGGCCGCGGTCGCCCGCCCATGGGCGGGCGTAGTGAGCGCGAGCGTGCCGCCCGGACGGAGCACTCGGCGCGCCTCGGACAGCAGGCCCTGAACGTCGCGGACGTGCTCGAGCGTCTCAGCGCAGAGCACGAGGTCAAAGCTCGTGTCGGCGAACGGAAGCGGGGCGTCGAGCCCGAGCTGGACGAGGCTCACCGCGCGGAGCCTCTCGCGCGCACGCTCGAGCGCCACACCTGAGACGTCGGCCGCGGTCAGCCGCTCGGCGCTGAGCTCGCGGGTGAGCCGACCGTCGCCGCACCCCAGGTCGAGCGCGTCCCGCGCCGGCGCGAGCCCCCGGACGAACCGCGCCAGGTGAGCCGGGGGCGTGCCCGAGTCGGGTGGCTCCGCTTCCCAGATGTCGTCGTCGTATCGGGCTTGCACGTTTGCACCCTCGTCGGATTCCGGGCGCGCCGCAGGGTCGCACCTCCGCTCGTCCGCTGTGGTCTTCCTCTGCGAACTGGTCCCCGAGACGTACTAACTCAGAGACCACTTCGCAGAAGAACATCAACGAGTCAGAGGCGCCGCCGAGCGGTTTCGCTCGCCACCGCGGCGGTCCGGGCCGACCCGATTCCTGCAAGTTGCGTGCTTTTCCGCCGCGTGGCCGGGGAGACGATCGGAGCCCGATCACTTAGCCAAAGCGTGCCCGGGATGTGGCCGGCAGGTCAAAGAGAGCGCAGTTTGCGAACTTCCGCCGACCCGGTTCGACGCTCGGCGACGATCATCGCGGCGGGGTGACGGGGACAGTCGAGGGCAGGGGGCCGGGTGGGCGGCGGGCGACGCGCCCGCGCGGCTCGATCAAGCCGGCCGCGGTCCGGCTGATCGAGCGCCACGGCGACGCGCTGTTCGCCACCGCGAAGCGCTACACGCTCTCGCGCGAGGACGCCGAGGACGCCTACCAGCGCGGGCTCGAGATCCTCCTCACCAAGGCGCCGGCCCTGCCCGAGCAGGAGCTGCTCCCTTGGATGCGCACGGTCGTCAAGCACGAGGCGTTCGCGATCTGGCGCAGCCAGGACCGCACGGTGACCCCACCCGCCGAGGAGTGGGAGCGCGCTCCGGCGCCCACTCCGGCGCCCGACGAGCAGGTCGAGAGCTACGAGCGGCTGCGCATGGGCGCCGAGGCGATTCGGCGACTGAAGCCGCAGGAGGTGCGGTGCCTCGCACTGCGCGCCGAGGGCCACTCGTACCGCCAGATCTGCGAGATCACCGGCTGGACCTATACGAAGGTCAATCGCTGCCTCACCGAGGGGCGGCGAAGCTTCCTCGAGCGCGTGGCGGGCATCGAGTCGGGTGCCGAGTGCGAGCGCCTCGGCCCGCTGCTCTCGGCCTTCGCCGACGGCGAGGCGACCGCGGCGGAGATGACGAAGCTCAGGCCGCACCTGCGCTCGTGCCTGGCCTGCCGGGCGGCCCTGCGCGCCTTCCGCGAGCTGCCGCACCGCGCCGCGGAGGTCGTGCCGCTGCCCGTCGCCACAGAAGCCGGCCCGCGATTCGCCGACGCGGCGGACGCGGTCTGGCGCTGGGGCGAGTCGGCCGCCGTCTGGACGCAGGAGCGTGTCGGGTTGATCGCGGCAAAGGCGCAGGCCGCCGTCGAGGCCTCGAGCGCGACCAAGGCCGCCGCCGTGGCCGCGTCGGCGGCCGCGCTCGCGAGTGGAACGGCGGCCGTGAGCTCGCTCGACGGGGCACCCGGCGATCCCCGGCCAAACTCCGCCGCGGACGCCGGCACGCGCCTCCTCGAACGGGCGGCGCCGACCAACCTCGTCCCCCGGATACCGCCGGCGCCGAGCGAGCCCGAGCTTGCGGCGACGTTGGCGCCGCCCGCCCCGGCACCTCCGCCCGCGCCCGACCCGCCGGTCGCTCCGGCGCCCGCGCCGCCGCCTCCGGCGGCCGCGCCCGTGGTCGAGTCGAGCGGTCGCTCGGAGCGCTTCCCGAAGCGGGTGACGACGCCCGTCGAGGACCCCGGCAACAGTGCGCTCGCCGACGTGGACGAGGAGGAGCGGACGATCGGTCCGACGACGAAGCCCGCCGCGCCGGTTGCGGCACCCGGGGCGCGCGAGACAGCGGACGGCCCGTAGGCGTCCGACCGAGCTTGCTCAGGACCGTCGCAGCACGTGCGCGTCGCCGCGGCGGCGGGTGACCTTGGTCGCGTCGAGGTGCTCGAGCACGGCCTGGGCGTACTTGCGCGAGGTGGCCAGCTCGTCGCGGATGCCCGCGATCGTGGCCTCGCCGTCGCGCTTGCAGATCGCGACCACCCGTGCCTCGAGCTCGGCGAGCGGCTCGGGATGGAAGTGCAGGTTCTGGCCCGCCCGTACGACCTGGCCGGCGCGCTCGAGTCGTCGCAGCCGATCGGCCGCCGCGGCGGGGTCGACCTCGACGGTCGCGGCGAGGTCGGCGTCCGTGCGCGGCTCGCGCCCGTCCGAGCGCAGGATCGCCGCCATCCGCAGCGCGGCGTCGTCGAGCGGCGGTGGACTGGAACACATCGCGGCGGCGGATCGACGCCCGCTCGTCCGGCCTGCCGCATCACGCTCGCGGGGGTCCGGCCGATCCTCGCCGCGCTCCACGGCGCGCAGCCACTCCACGACCTCGGGCCCGGCGGGGTGCTTGCGTGGCGAGGGGTGGATGACCTCCCCGCCGCCGATCGTGTCGGGCGGGGCGAGCCGCCGCAGCACCACCCGGTCGCCGCGCGCCGCGATCAGCGGCGCCTCGAGCCGGAGCTGGGCGTAGGCCGTCGCCTGCGGCGACAGCTCGTAGCCCTCGAGCGGCACGAGGCGGGCGGGGGACTCGCGCGTGCCGTGATGCACGTGGAGGCGCACGCTTCCGCGCAGCGGCTCCGCCCCTTGCTCGAGCGCGATGCGGCAGTCGATCAGGTAGGTCGGCGCGAGGCCTGCGCTCGGGGCAACGATCACGTCGCCGCGTCCTAGCTCGCGCCAGCCGAGCCCCGCCAGGTTGAGCGCGACCCGCTGTCCGGCCTCCGCGGCCTCGACCTGCCGGTCATGGACCTGCACCGAGCGCACCCGCGCGCGCAACCCGCGCGGCAGGACCCGGACCTCCTCGCCGCCCACGATGCGACCCGACCACAGCGTTCCCGTAACCACCGTACCGATGCCCTTGAGCGTGAAGGAGCGGTCCACGTGCAGCCGCGTGTCGACCTGGCCGTCGGTCGCGGCGCGGCCGGGAAGCCGCGCCGCCACGCGATCGAGCGCCGCGAGCAGCTCGTCGACCCCGGTGCGCGCGAGCGCCGACACCGGAACGACCTCCGCGCCGGGCGCCACCTCCGCGACCCCCTCTGCCGCCGGCTCGGGATCGCCGACGTCGGCCTTGGTGATCGCGACCACGCCCGCGCTCACGCCGAGCTGGCGCAGCACGGCGAGGTGCTCGCGCGTCTGGGGCATCACGCCGTCGTCGGCCGCCACGCACGCGAGGTACATGTCGATGCCGGTCGCGCCGGCCACCATCGTGCGCACGAAGCGCTCGTGCCCCGGAGCGTCGACCACCGACAGGCTGCGGCCACTCGGGAGCTGGAGCGGCGCGTAACCGAGCTCGATCGAGATGCCGCGCCGGCGCTCCTCCTCGAGGCGATCGGTGTGCTTCCCGGTCAGCGCGCCGATCAGGGCGGTCTTGCCGTGGTCCACGTGCCCGGCCGTCCCGAGCGTGAGCGGCGGCAGGGCGCCGTCGGAACCGGCCACGCTCTACCGGTGCAGCGCCGCGACCACGGCCGCGGCGGCGGTGCGCGCCTCGCCATCGGTCAACGTGCGCGGATCGAGCAGCAGCAGGCCCTCGCGCGCGCGGGCGACCACCGGCGGATCGGCGGCGCG
>JBPCPH010000097.1:0-10329 GCA_050999415.1 Thermoleophilaceae bacterium | reverse complement strand
AGGCGCCGATCAACGCGATGCTCGGGCGCAGCGTGGGCACCTTCGCGGCGGCCAGCGTCTCGTTCGCGATCGGGACGATGGCGCTGGTCGCGATCACCGTGCTCGTCGGCGGCGGGTTCGGCGACGTAGGTCGGGCCGGGAGCCTGTCCTGGTACTACCTCACGGGCGGCTTGCTGGGCGCGGTCTACGTGACGAGCGCGCTCGCGACCGTGGCCACGCTCGGCGCCGGCGGGGTGACCGCGGCGACGATCACCGGCCAGCTCGTCACGGCGGTGATCGCCGATCGCCTTGGCATCTTCGGCCTCGAGCAGCGCGAGCTCTCGGCGGGGCGCATTGCGGGCGTGGCGCTGCTGGTGGTCGGGACCTATCTGGTCGTGCGCGAGTAGCCGGCGCGGCGCGCCCGGCGTCCCGGCTACGCCGCGATCCGCCGAACGGGCGCGGCGGCCGCGTCGGGCTGCGGCGCCGCTACGGTCGCGAACGCCGGGTTGGCGATGTCGAGGTAGTGGCCGAACGACCAGCCGGTGACGCGCCGGTTCCCCAACGCCCGGATCGCCGGCCAGAGCAGCCGCGGCGGGATGCGCGGCACCAGGCGTTGCATCGCGAGCATCGCCTCGAACTTCCAGCGGTGGCTCTCGCTGAAGGCGTGGTAGCGGTGAAGCGCGTCGCCGCGCGAGCGGTTCCCCGAGACCACCGCGCGCAGCTCACGGCCGAGCGCGATACCGAAGTAGAAGGCGGTCCTGATCCCTTCGGCCGTCAACGGGAGACAGTGACCGGCCGAGTCGCCGCAGAAGAAGACACCGTCCTCGGTGGCCGGACGCAGGTGGTGGGGGATCCAGTTCCCCTGGTAGCGGACGGCCTCGCTGCCGAGATCCTCGGCGAGCTCGACGGTCGTGTCCTTGACGTGGAAGCGGGGGTCGAAGGAGCCGACGCCGATCCGCAGCTCGTCGCGCGCGGGGAAGCTCCACCCGTAGCCCGCCGGCACGTAGCGGCGGTCCACCCAGATCTCCATGTCCGCGCCTTGCCCACCGGGGTGAACCTCGAGTCCGCGCGACAGCGGAGCGTCGAGCGGCTGGAAGTCGCGGCCCTCGGGCGCGAGCATCCGCCGCCACCCGAGCGCGTCGATGATCAGCGGGGCGCTGATGTCGCCCCTGTCGGTCCGGACCGTCGAGCCGCTGCGGCCGTGGACCTTCGCGGTCTCGAAGCGCGCGTCGCAGCCTTCTTCGAGCAGCCGGCAGAGCTGCGTGTAGTCGAACGTCGAGAACGTCCAGGGCAGCGGGAAGCGCGCGGTCCCGTGCGGCGTGTGGAGCACGAGCTCCGAGAATGCCTGCCGCGCCGACGCCTCGAGCCCCATCGCGTGGAGCCAGGCAGTCGGGATGCCGCACGCGGAGGTCTGGCGCTCGCCGAGGTCGTAGCGGTCGAGCATGAGCACGTCGGCCCCCGAGCCGGCGAGCTCGCGCGCCACCGCGAGGCCGGCAAAGCTCGCGCCACAGATCAGGACGTCGGGCTCGGCCGAGAGCGGCGTGCGCGCAGATCCGCGCTTGGTTCTGCGCTGCGGCAAGGCTTCCAGGCTAGACCACCGATCCCAAACCCCCGCGCCCGCGGATTTGGGATCGGTCGTCCGGGCCATGCCTGGGCCGCTAACCTTCCGCGTCGCGTGCCCGAAGCCCAAACGCTGACTCCTCCCGGCCCGGTCGAGGGCTCCGAGCCCCGACCGGTCGAGGGCTCCGACGGCCTGCTGCTCGAGATCGACGGGCAGATCGTCCCGAACTACGACGCGACGCTCGTCCCGTTCGACGAGGGCGACGTCGTCTCCGGGCAGGTCGTTCGCATCGACAAGGACGAGGTCCTGGTCGACATCGGCTACAAGTCCGAGGGCGTCATCCCCCAGAACGAGCTGTCGATCCGCAAGTCGGTTGACGCCAGCGCCGAGGTCGAGCTGGGCGAGGAGGTCGACGCGCTCGTCCTCACCAAGGAGGACCAGAACGGGCGCCTGATCCTGTCGCGCAAGCGGGCGCGCTTCGAGAAAGCGTGGCGCCGCATCGAACGTGCTGCCGAGTCGGGCGAGCCGGTCGAGGGCACCGTGATCGAGGTGGTCAAGGGCGGGCTGATCATCGACCTCGGCGTCCGCGGGTTCCTGCCGGCGTCGCTCGTGGACATCCGCCGCGTCCAGAACCTCGACGAGTACACGGGGCGCGCGATCGAGTGCAAGGTGATCGAGCTCAATCGCTCGCGCAACAACGTCGTGCTCTCGCGCCGCGCGGTGCTCGAGGAGGAGCGCAAGGAGGTCCGCCAGCAGATCCTCGACCGTCTCCAGCCCGGTCAGATCGTGGAGGGCGCGATCTCGAACATCGTCGAGTTCGGCGCCTTCGTGGACCTCGACGGGATCGACGGCCTGATCCACATCTCAGAGCTCTCGTGGAGCCACGTGAACCACCCCTCCGAGGTCCTCTCGATCGGTCAGGTCGTGCCGGTCAAGGTGCTCGACATCGACCGCGACCGCCAGCGGATCTCGCTGGGGCTCAAGCAGACCCAGGAGGACCCGTGGCAGCGGATCGTCGATACCTACAGCCTCGGCGACGAGCTCTCGGGACGGGTAACGAAGGTCGTGAGCTTCGGGGCGTTCGTCGAGATCATGGACGGCGTCGAGGGCCTCGTCCACATCTCGGAGCTCGCCCAGCACCACGTCGAGAACCCGCGCGAGGTCGTGACCCAAGCTGACGAGATCCGCGTCAAGATCCTCGAGATCGACTCCGAGCGACGGCGACTCAGCCTGAGCGTAAAGCGCGTCGAGGGGCAGTCGCTGCCGCTCCGCAGCGTCGAGCCGCCGCAGCAGGAGGGCGCGGGCGGCGAGATCGGTGACGAGGACCTCGACAATGTGCCCGAGCTCGACCTATCGGATGAGGTCTTCGCGGGCGCCGAAGGGTCCGCCGGCGAGAGCGGGGAGGACGCCGCGAGCGCCAATGGCGCCGAGGGGGCCGCGACCGCGGAGCCCGAGGACGTCGCCGAGCAGGAGACTCCGAGCGAAGCCGAGGCGCCGGCCGACGAGGCTCGCTAGCCGCGGTGGCCGCCGAGCGCGGCCCCGGCGGTGAGAGGGGCAGGTCGAACAGGCCCCCGTTCGTCGGCCTGACCGGCGGGATCGCCGCCGGGAAGTCCGAAGCGCTCGCCGCGCTCGAGCGGCTCGGGGCGGCCACGCTGTCGAGCGACGCCGTCGTGCACGAGCTGCTGTTGACCGACGAGGTCCGCGACCTGATCGTGGAGCGCCTCGGCCCGGAGGTGGCCCCCGCGGGGCGCATCGACCGCGGCGCGGTCGCCACCGCCGTCTTCGAGCGACCCGACGACAGGGCTTGGCTCGAGCAGGCGCTGTGGCCGCGCGTCGGAGAGCGGATCGCGGCGTGGCGCGAGGATCAGGTTGCGCGCGAGCCGCCGCCCTCCGCCGCGGTGGTGGAGGCCCCGCTCCTTTTCGAGGCCGGGATGGATGCGGTCTTCGACGCTACGGTCGCCGTGGTCGCCGATGACGAGACGCGCCGGCGCCGCGCATCCGAGCGCGGGCAGCGGGCGCTCGGGTCGCGCGCGACGCGTCAGCTCGACCAAGGCGAGAAGGCGCGCCGCGCGGACTTCGTGGTCACGAACGACGGCGACCTCGGCGACCTGGAGGAAAGCCTGAGAGGCGTGCTTGCGAGGATAGGAGCATGAGCCCCCCGACGACGCGATCGAGGCCCGCCTCGCGGTCGGGCGGATCCCCGCGCCCCGCGCCGCCGCGCGCCCCGCGCCGCCGCCCCGCACGCCGTCGCCGGCTCGGTGCGATCGTCGCGGCGCTCGCGGTCGGAGGCGGCGTCGCGGCCGCGACCAGGCTCGTGCCGCTCGGGGACGCGGTGCGCGAGGTGACGCTGCCGCTGCGCCACGACGACATCATCCGCCAACAGGCGGAGGAGAAGGACCTTGACCCGGCGCTGGTGGCGGCGATCATCTACGAGGAGTCGCGCTTTCAGCCGCGCACGTCGCCCGCGGGCGCCGAGGGGCTGATGCAGATCACGCCTGAGACGGCCTCGTTCATCGCGGAGAACTCCGGAGCCACGACCTTCGTGCTCGACGACCTCGGGAACCCGCAGATCAACATCTCCTACGGGTCGTTCTACCTGCGCTACCTGATCGACCGCTACGACGGTGACGAGCGCCTGGCGATCGCCGCCTACAACGCCGGCGGAACCAACGTTGACGCGTGGCTCGCCGAAGCCGCCAGCGACGAGCTCGACCTCGAGGACATCCCATTCACCGAGACGCGCGAGTATGTCGCCGACGTCGAGGAGCGGCGCAAGGAGTACGAGAAGAACTACGCGGCGGACCTCGGGCTCTGAGGCGCTCCCGCCTCCGACCCGGCTGCTAGCTTCGACAGAGTGCCCGACTTTCGCCTGAACCCGGCCTACACGCCGGTCGCCGACCAGCCCAAGGCGCGCGATGAGCTCGCCGCGGGCCTCGACGAGGGCGAGCGCTTCCAGACGCTGCTCGGCGTGACCGGGTCGGGAAAGACCGCCACGATGGCGTTCGCGATCGAGCGGGTCCAGCGCCCCGCGCTCGTGATCGCACACAACAAGACGCTCGCCGCACAGCTCTGCAACGAGTTCCGTGAGTTCTTCCCCGACAACGCGGTCGAGTACTTCGTCTCCTACTACGACTACTACCAGCCTGAGGCCTACGTGCCGTCGCAGGACCTCTACATCGAGAAGGACTCCTCGATCAACGACGAGATCGAGCGCCTTCGTCACGCCGCTACCGCGGCGCTTCTCGGACGCCGCGACACGATCGTGGTGGCCAGCGTGTCGTGCATCTTCGGCCTGGGGTCGCCCGAGAAGTACGACCGCATGATGCTGATGCTCAAGCGCGGCGACATGGTCGACCGCGACGGCGTGCTGCGCAAGCTCGTCGACATCCAGTACTCGCGCAACGACCAAGCGCTCGGGCGCGGCACCTTCCGCGTACGGGGCGAGACGCTCGAGGTCTTCCCGGCCTACGCCGAGAGCGCGTACAGGGCGGTCTTCTTCGGCGACGAGATCGAGGCGGTCCAGCACTTCGACCCGCTGACCGGCGAGGTCTACGCCGACCTCGAGTACGCCGCCGTCTGGCCCGCCACGCATTACGCGACCGACCGCGAGACGATCGAGCGCGCGGTGGGGGAGATCCGCGACGAGCTCGAGCAGCGCACCAAGGAGCTCGAGGCGGAGGGCAAGCTGCTCGAGTCCCATCGCCTGCGCCAGCGCACCCAGTTCGACATGGAGATGCTGCGCGAGCTCGGCTTCTGCAGCGGGATCGAGAACTACTCGCGGATCCTCGACGACCGCGCGCCCGGGGAGCGCCCCTTCTGCCTGCTCGATTTCTTCCCCGACGACATGGTCTGCTTCATCGACGAGTCGCACCAGACCGTGCCCCAGATCGGTGGGATGTACGAGGGCGACCGCTCGCGCAAGCAGACTCTGGTGGACTACGGCTTCCGGCTGCCGAGCGCGCTCGACAACCGCCCCCAGCGGTTCGAGGAGTTCCTCGACATCACCGGCCAGATCGTGATGGTGTCGGCCACGCCGGGCGACTTCGAGCGCGGCCACTCGTCGCGCATCGTCCAGCAGATCGTTCGACCGACCGGTGTCGTGGACCCCGAGGTCGAGGTCCGCGAGACGAAGAACCAGATCGACGACCTGATGAACGAGGTGCGCGCCCGCGCCGAGGCCGGCGAGCGTGCACTCGTGACGACGCTCACGAAGAAGATGGCCGAAGACCTGACCGACTACCTGATGGAGTACGGGTTCCGCGTGCGCTACCTGCACTCGGAGGTGGACACGCTCGAGCGCATCCAGATCATCCGCGACCTGCGCCTCGGCGAGTTCGACGTGCTCGTGGGGGTCAACCTCCTGCGCGAGGGACTCGACCTGCCGGAGGTCTCGCTGGTGGCGATCGTGGACGCCGACAAGGAGGGCTTCCTCCGCGGCGAGACGTCGCTGATCCAGACGATCGGTCGCGCGGCTCGCAACGTGCGCGGCCGCGTGATCATGTACGCGGACCAGAGGTCCGCGGCGATGCGCAGGGCGATCGACGAGACGGACCGCCGGCGGGCGATCCAGGTCGCCTACAACGAGGAGCGCGGGATCACGCCCGAGACCGTGCGCAAGGGGATCTCGGACATCTCCGACTTCCTGGCGCTCGAGTCGAAGGTGCCCACCAAGGGTCGCCGCACGCGTTCGGCGGCGGAAGAGGGCATGTCCGCCGAGGAGATCGCGCGGACGATGGTCGAGCTCGAGGAGGAGATGCTCGCCGCCGCCGAGGAGTTGCGGTTCGAGTACGCGGCCAGGCTGCGCGACGAGCTCAAGTCGCTGCGCCGCGAGCTCGACCAGACCGAAGCGACCTAGGCTCCCCCGACGCAGGTCGTCAGCCGCCAGGCGTCGCGTCCGCGCCCCGGGTCGATGCGCCTCAGGTACGCTTGCGCTCACCTCGGGCAACGACGAAGGAGCACACAGGGAGATGGATCGGGACCTCATCGAGCGCAGGGACTTCACAGTGGCGCGCCGTGGCTACGACCCCGGCGAGGTCGATGCGCACCTGCGCCAGATCGCTGACGAGGTGACGAGCCTCCAGTCCGCTCAGGAGAGGATGACGAGCCTCCAGTCCGCTCAGGAGAGTCGGGCGAGCCTCGCGGGCAGCGCGTCGGAGCAGATCCGCGGCATCATCGACGCCGCCGAGACCAGCGCAGCCAAGATCCAGCAGAGTGCCGAGGACGAGGTACGCCGGGTGAGCGAGGAGGCCGAGACGCAGGCTGCGGAGGTCCGCGACCGAGCCGAGCTACACGCCCGACAGGTGCGCGAAGAGGCCGACACGGAGGCGCGCCAGTTCCGTGAGCACGCCGAGGCCGAGGCCGGCTCGCACCTCGCTCGCGTTCAGGACGCCGCGGACCGGATGCTCGAGCGCGCCCGCAGCGCAGAGTCGGAGGTCGAGCGCCTGCTCGAGGGTCTTCGCACCGGGGCCGTCTCGCTCGTCGGCAACCTCCGCCCGATCGCGGAGTCCCTCAGCGGCGACCTTGAGCAGATCCGCGCCGGGGTGCCGGCGCTGCGCGAGGCGCCGCCGAGTGCCGGAACCGGCTCCTCGCCTACCGGGGTGGGGGTCATCGGCGAAACTGCCGTCGCCGGCTCCGAGGCCGACGTGACCGGTGAGGAGGAGGAGCGGCTCCAGGCGGAGGAGGCTCCCGACGAGTTTGCGGCCGACGCCGCCGACCCGGCGGCGGAGCGCGAGGGCGATCTCGGAGAGGACCCCCCGGCGGGTGAGGTGGCCCCCACGGAGGCGGAGCCGATCGAGGGCGCCGAGCCGGCGGCGATCGAGGAGCCGATCTTGACGGATGAGGCCGCGACGATCGAGGACGAGCCGACGAGGAGCGACGAGCCGGCGCTTGCCGAAGATCCCACGGACGACGAGGAGCCGGAGTCCGCCGAGCAGCCGCACGACCCCGCGATCGCGGGCTCCGAGGGAGCGCGGCTGATCGCGCTCAACATGGCGCTCAACGGCACCCCGCGGAACGAGACCGCCCGCTACCTGTCGGAGAACTTCACGCTCGATGACCCGGATGCGATGCTCGACGAGGTCTACTCGCGCGTGGGGAGCTGACCGCCCGGCCGGCGCCGACGCGTCCCGAACTTGCGGAAAGCATCCGCGAGCGAACACCGGTTCGGCCGACGCCGGTTCTAGACTTGGCCGAGTGGCGAGCAGCGGCCAGCTAGTCGTATCGGGAGCGCGCGAGCACAACCTGCGCGACCTGCACCTGAGCCTTCCCCGCGACGCCCTGATCGTCATCACGGGCCTCTCGGGCTCGGGCAAGTCGTCGCTCGCGTTCGACACGATCTACGCCGAGGGTCAGCGGCGCTACGTCGAGTCGCTGTCCGCCTACGCGCGGCAGTTCCTGGGGCAGATGGACAAGCCCGACGTCGACTCGATCGAGGGGCTCTCCCCGGCGATCTCGATCGACCAGAAGACCACCTCCCGCAACCCGCGCTCCACGGTGGGGACGGTCACCGAGATCTACGACTACCTGCGGCTTCTGTGGGCCCGGATCGGTCACCCCCACTGCCACCGCTGTGGCGCCGCGATCGCCGCTCAGTCGGCCGAGCAGATCGTGGACCAGGTGATGATGCTCGACGAGGGCACCCGCTTCATGGTGCTCGCGCCGGTCGTGCGCGGCCGCAAGGGCGAGTACGGCCGCCAGCTCGAGGAGCTCCGGGTCGAGGGCTTCACGCGCGTCAAGGTCGACGGCGAGGTTCGGCGGCTCGAGGAGCCGATCGAGCTCGACAAGAAGTACCGCCACGACATCGCCGTGGTCGTGGACCGGCTTGTCATGCGGCCGGACCTGCGCCGGCGCCTGGCCGACTCGATCGACACCGCGGTCGCCCTGGCCGACGGCATGGTCGAGGTCGAGCTGGTCGCCGACGGGGACGCGGCCTCGAATGGGGACATCCGGACCTACTCGGAGCGCTTCGCGTGCCTCTCCTGCGGAACGAGCATGCCTGAGCTCGAGCCGCGGATGTTCTCCTTCAACTCGCCGCACGGAGCGTGCCCGCGGTGCACGGGCCTCGGGTCCCAGATGGAGATCGATCCCGAGCTGGTCGTGCCCGACCCGACCCTGACGCTGGCCGAGGGCGCGCTGCTGCCGTGGTCGACATCGGCCTCGAATTACTACGAGCAGATGACCCAGGCGATCGCCGAGCGCTACGAGATCGACCTCCAGACGCCCTGGGAGGACCTGCCCGACGATGCCCGCGACTGCTTCCTGCGCGGGACCAACGGTGACCGCCTCTACATCTCATACCGCAACCGCTACGGGCGGCGGCGCTCGTACATGACCACGTTCGAGGGGATCCTGCCGAACCTCGAGCGCCGTTACCGCGAGACCGACTCCGAGTACTCGCGCGAGAAGATCGAGGAGTACATGTCGGTCCGGCCCTGCCCGGAGTGCCACGGCGCCAGGCTGCGGCCCGAGAGCCTGGCGGTCCGGGTCGGCGGGCTCGGGATCCACGAGCTCACGCGGATGTCGGCGCGCCGTACGGTCGAGTGGTTCGCGGCGCTCGAGCTGCCCGAGACCGAGCGGCAGATCGCGCGGCTCGTGCTCCGCGAGATCGAGGAGCGGCTGCGGTTCCTCGACAACGTCGGCGTCGGCTACCTCTCGCTCGGGCGGGCGGCGGGAACGCTCTCGGGGGGCGAGGCGCAGCGGATCCGCCTCGCGACGCAGATCGGGTCGAGCCTGGTGGGCGTGCTCTACATCCTCGACGAGCCGTCGATCGGACTTCACCAGCGCGATAACGCGCGCCTGATAGGCACGCTAGAGCGGCTGCGCGACCTCGGCAACACGGTGATCGTGGTCGAGCACGACGAGGGAACGATGCGCGCGGCCGACCACATCGTCGACCTCGGCCCGGGCGCCGGCGAGCACGGCGGCTACGTGGTGGCGGAGGGGGCGCCGGACGAGGTCATGGCGGTCGAGTCGTCGCTGACCGGGCAGTTCCTGGCCGGCGACCGGGCCATCCCGGTCCCGCGCCGTCGAAGGGAGCCGACCGGTCAGCTGGAGATCCTCGGCGCGAGCCAGCACAACCTCCAGGACGTCGACGTGACTCTGCCGCTGGGCGTCCTCTGCTGCGTGACCGGGGTGTCCGGGTCCGGCAAGTCGACGCTGGTCAACGAGGTGCTCTACAGGGCGGTGGCCAACCGCCTCCACCGGGCGAAGCTCCGGCCGGGCGCGCATCGCCGCGTGGACGGCCTCGAGCAGATCGACAAGATCATCTCGATCGACCAGTCGCCGATCGGCCGCACCCCGCGCTCCAACCCGGCCACCTACACCGGCGTCTTCGACTCGATCCGCGACCTCTTCTCGCGCACGCAGGAGGCGCGCGCCCGCGGCTACAAGCCGGGTCGCTTCTCGTTCAACGTCAAGGGCGGACGCTGCGAGGTCTGCCGCGGGGACGGCCAGATCAAGATCGAGATGCATTTCCTCCCCGACGTCTACGTCCCGTGCGAGCAATGCGGCGGGAGCCGCTACAACCGCGAGACGCTCGAGGTCCGCTTCAAGGGCAAGACGATCGCCGATGTGCTCGCGATGGCGGTCGAGGAGGCGCTCGACTTCTTCCGCCATATCCCGAAGATCAAGCGCCGCCTCCAGGCGCTGCACGACGTCGGGCTCGACTACATCCGCCTCGGCCAGCCCGCCACAACGCTTTCGGGTGGCGAGGCGCAGCGTGTCAAGCTCGCCACCGAGCTGGCCAAGGTCGCCACCGGGCGGACGCTGTACATCCTCGACGAGCCGACCAC
>JBPCPH010000093.1:0-6145 GCA_050999415.1 Thermoleophilaceae bacterium | reverse complement strand
CCCCCAGCGCCGCAGCGGAGACACCTCGCAGAGATGTCGCTCCGTCGCTCGCTCGTTGGTGGCGCGCAGAGCTCAGCCGGAAACGGCGAGCTTCAGCTCATCGATTCGCATGGACGGCGAGCCGTCGGACTCACCGTCGTGAGCCCCCTCAGCTGTCCGGTACTGCACCTGATAGAGGAAGGTCGCTTCGGCAAGAGCTTCCTTGAGCTCGTCGAGGTCGTCACCCGACGCGAAGCAGCCACCCGCTCTTCCCGAAATGACTAGACACCCGCCGTCGCAGGGCGTCCCGGGGAAGCGGACGACGGGTCTCGAACCCGCGACCTCGAGCTTGGGAAGCTCGCGCTCTACCAGCTGAGCTACGTCCGCGCACCGGAGCCGTAACCGACTCCGCGAGGCCGCATCTTACCGCCGCCCCCTCGGCCCGCACTACCCTGAAACCGAGACGTGAGGCGTCGATCGACAACACTGGGAAGGCTCGCGCGATGGCTCGCAGTCGTCGTCGCCGGCCTCCTGATCCTTCCCGCGCTTGCGGCTGCGCAGTGCCCGCAGACGACGCTCGGCGAGGTCGAGCAGGAGGTCATGTGCCCCGTGTGCGGCACTCCGCTGGAGCTCGCCACTGAGGCTCCCCAGGCCGAGCGCGAGCGCGCGTTCATCGCCGAGCGCATCGAGGACTGCCAGTCGAAGGAGGAGATCAAGGCCGCGCTCGTGGCCGAGTACGGCGAGGGCGTGCTCGCCACCCCGGGCGGCGACGGCTTCGACCTGGCCGCCTATCTCCTCCCCGCCCTCGCCGTGCTGGCGGGGGCATCCGGGATCGCGTTCGCGACGGTGCGCTGGCGCCGAAGCCGGAGCCGCGCGTTAGCCGACGGTGAAGCAACGGCGACGCCGGCGAGCGACGACGAGAAGCGGCTCGAGCGAGACCTCGAGCGCTACGACCTCTAGGCCGCCTACATCCGCTCCGGCGCGGACACGCCCAGCAGGTCTAGCGACCGCGCGATCACCCTGCCGGCCTGCTGGGTAAGCGCCAGCCGTAGACCCTCGTCGCCGCCCTCCTCGGCCGCACCGATCACGCGGCAGTCGCGGTAGAAGGCCGAGAAGCCCTGGGCGACCTCGTGCGCGTAGGTCGTCAGCCGGTGTGGCGCGCGGCGCGATGCCGCCGCCTCGACCTCTGACGGGAAGTCGAGCAGCCGCTTCACGAGCGCCCGCGCGGACGGGTGAAGGTCCTCCTCGCTTTGCGAGAGCTCGTCCGCCGGCGTCGCCGTCGCGCCCTCCTCGGCCGCCTTGCGCAGGATGCTCGCGATCCGCGCGTGCGCGTACTGGACGTAATAGACGGGGTTCTCCTGGCTCTGCTCGCGCGCCAGCGCCAGGTCGAGATCGAGCGTCGTATCGTGGTTTCGCTGGAGCAGGAAGTAGCGGGCGGCGTCCACGCCGAGGTCGTCGATCAGCTCGTCGAGCGTCACGAACTCGCCCTTGCGCTTTGACACCTGCGCGCGCTCGCCACCCTCCAGCAGGTTGACGAGCTGCATGATCTGGAGCTCGAGCCGGCCCGGGTCGCCGCCGAGCGCCTCCCATGCCGCCCGCAGCCGCCCGACGTAGCCGTGGTGGTCGGCGCCGAGCACGTCGATTGCCCGGTCATAGCCGCGGGCGAGCTTGTCTGCGTGGTAGGCGATGTCCGAGGCGAGGTAGGTGGGCTCGCCCGACGAGCGCGTGACGACGCGATCCTTGTCGTCACCGAAGGCCGTCGTCCGAAGCCACCTCGCGCCGTCCGACTCGTACAGGCGGTCGTGCTCTGCGAGGCGATCGACGGCTCGCTCGAGCCCGCCGCCGTCATAGAGCGAGCGCTCCGAGTAAAAGCGGTCGAAGGAGACGCGAAACCGCTCGAGCGTGCTTCGCACGTCGACGACCATCAGCTCGACCCCGGCGATCGCCAGCTCCTCGGCATCGCGCTTCCCCGCGTCCTCGATGCGGTCGGCCAGCTGAGCGACGTACGGCCCCCGGTAGCCGTCCTCGGGCGGCTCCTCCTCGCGCGCCCGCGCGCCGATCGACTCGCCGAACAAGAGCACCTGGGAGCCGTGGTCGTTGACGTAGTACTCGCGCTCGACGTCGTGCCCGGCGAAAGCAAGGATCCGGCAGAGCGAGTCGCCGTAGGCGGCGTGGCGGCCGCTCGCCACGGTGATCGGCCCGGTCGGGTTGGCGCTCACGAACTCCACGAGCATCCGCTCGGCCGGCTCGGCGACACCGGCGCCGAAGCGATCTACCGCGGCCCCCATCGCGACCAGGCCCGCGCGGTACCAGCCGCTCGACATGAACAGGTTGAGAAAGCCAGGCCCAGCGACCTCGGTGCGCTCGAGCTCCTCCCCTAGCTCCCGGGCGAGCACCTCGCCGAGCCGCTCCGCGGCGTCGCGCGGCGGCCCTCCGAGCGCGGGCGCCAGGAGCATGGCGGCGTTGGTCGAGTAGTCCCCGAGGTCCGGGCGCGGAGGGCGCTCGAGACGAAGGTCGCTCAGCGTGGCATCGCCCGCGAGCTCCAGCGCCGCTTGCCGAACGGACGCGCGCAGGCGCCCGAGCGGGTCGGCGAGTGCCGCCTGCGGCGGCTCGGTGGTCGGCGATCTGCGGCTCATCTCGCCCAACGATCATCGCGCACCCGCCGAGCGGTCGCGCGGCCGCGAGCAAACCGTTCAGTAGTGGTAAGGCTCGCCCGCGAGGATCTTGTGCGCCCGGTAGAGCTGCTCCAGCAGGACGACGCGCGCGAGCTGATGCGGCAGCGTGATCGGGCCGAAGGACAGCCGCAGGTCACAGCGCGGGAGGTCGAGGCCGCGCGGACCGCCCACCACGAAGCACAGGTCGGTCCGCGACTGGCGCCGCTCCTCGAGGAACCGGCTCAGCGCGGGCGAGTCGAGCGCCTCGCCCCCCGAGTCGAGCAGGCAGACGAACGCGCGCTCGGGGATGCGGCGCTCGACCCGTTCCTCCTCGCGCACCTCGATGAGCTCGAGCCGAGTGTGGCGCGCCAGCATCCGCTGGTAATGGCGGACGTCGTCTACGAACGGCGGACGGAGCCGCCCGACGGCGAGGACGAGGGTGCGCATGGCGGCAGTCGCGGCAGGTCCGGGAGACCAGGAGGGTGCGATACTAGAGCCGTGGCGGACGACGGGCGCGAGCGCCAGATCAACATCCACACCTCGCCCGAGGTGATGGCCGGCGTCTACGCGAACTTCGCGAACGTGAGCCATTCCGACTACGAGTTCACGGTCACGTTCGCCCGCGTGGACCACGAGGTGGACGACGACGAGGTCCCAGGCGTCGTGGTCTCGCGCGTCAACCTGTCGGCGAAGTTCTTCCGCGAGCTGATCGACGCGATGGAGGACCAGTACTCGAAGTGGCGCGCCGCGGAGGGAATCCGCAGCCTGCCGGAGACCGGCACTCCGCCGACGCGCGAGCAGCCCGAGTAGCGCCGGCTCGCCGACTCAGCGCTCGCGCGCGAAGCCGAGCCCGATCCCGATCCGCTCGACCGTGGTCGGGTGGGTGCCGAAGAGGTCGTGGAGGAGCTGCGGGGGGTCCGGCTCCGAGACGTTCCCTGCCGCCAGAGAGCGCTGGAGGCCGACGAACGCGGCGGGGTCGTCGGTGAGCTCGAGCGCGAACGCGTCCGCGCGCGCCTCCACCTGGCGCGAGAGCCAGTTGCCCGCGATCTGCACGCCAAAGGAGACGAGCGCGATCGAGAGGGCCAGCGCGGGGAGCACCGCAGGGGTGCCGCGGGCGCGCGCGTCGGCGGCTGCGGTACCGGCTCGCCGCCGGTCGAAGCGCTCGGTCAACCGCTGAACCAGCAGCATCGAGGGCAACGCGACGACCGCCAGCCAGAGAAGCCCGCGCGGCACGTCGTCGTAGCTGACGTGCGCGAGCTCGTGAGCCACCACCGAGCGGACCTGGTCCGGCGGCAGGTCCTCGATCAGGTTGTCGTAGAGCACCACGCGCTTGGTCTCGCCGAGGCCGCCCACGTAGGCGTTCGAGGCGGTCGTGCGCCGGCTCGCATCCACGCGATAGACCTCGCCGACCTCGACGTCGGCGCGCTCCGCGAGCTCCAGCACGCCGGCGCGAAGCTCGCCGTCCGGAAGCCGGTCGAAGCGATTGAAGAGGGGGTCGATCACTAGCGGCGCGGCGTAGGTAAGAGCGACGCTCGCGGCCAGGACGACCGCTCCGGCCGGCACCCACCAGTGGCGCGGAAAGCGCCGCACCAGCGCCACCGCCACGAGCCCCCCGGCGCCCGCGAGCACGCCCGCGACCGCGGCCGACTTGCCCTGGTCGGCGAGCCACGCACCGAAGCCCTGGGTCGAGAGCCCGACGTCCACGGCGCGCTCGTTGGCCACCGCGCCGAGCGGCAGCGTCACGGCCGCGAGGACCACCACGATGCCGGCCCCGATCGCCACCCCGCCGACCAGCGGGCGTGCCGCGAGCCGCTCGGACAAGCTCCGCAGCATCCGCGGCGGCCGCAGCGCCAGGAGCGCGAGCGTGGCGCCCGAAAGCGCCATCCCGCCCAACGCGATCAACCGCTGCGGGCCGTTGTACTCGCGCCCTCGCTCGAGCTGCTCGGCGCTGAAATAGGCTGTCGGGTCCACGGCCGCCGCTTCGATCAGCCCGCCGCGCGGACGCAGCAGCAGCGTGGCGACTCCCACCGCGGCCACCGCCGCGACCGCCGCCAGCGGCAGCCCGTAGCGATGAGCCCGCATAGCGACGAAACTCTAGAGCCCGCTGCCGCGAAGCCCGACGAGGACGCGGCCTCACGCCGCGTGGCGCTGATCTCGGACGTCCACGGCAATCTGCCGGCGCTCGAGACGGTGCTCGAGGACATCGACGGTGCCGGCGTGGACGAGACGTGGTGCCTCGGCGACCTCGTGGGCTACGGCGCCCAGCCCGACGAGTGCGTGGCGCGTGCGGCCGACGCCTGTGACCTGTGCCTCGTGGGCAACCACGACCTCGTGGTGCTCGACCGCATCGACATCGCGACCTTCTCTCAGGGGGCCGCGGAGGCGGCGCGCTGGACGCGCGACCGCCTCGGCTCGGACGCCCGTGACTTCCTGGCAGGCCTCAAGCCGTACGACGCCGGCCGCCCGATCGGCCTCTTCCACGCCAGCCCGCGCAACCCGGTGTGGGAGTACGTCCTCTCGAACGAGGTCGCCGAGGCCTCGATGCTCTCCATGGAACCGCGCGTGGCGGCAATCGGCCATTCACACGTCGCGCTCAGCTTCCGGCGGCCGCTCGCCGGCCGCGCCAGCGGGGAGGTCGCCCCTGCGGGCACGGTCGCCGACCTCTCGGAGGAAGCGTGGCTGCTGAACCCCGGCGCGGTCGGCCAGCCGCGCGACGGAGACCCGCGGGCGGCGTGGCTGCTGCTCGATCTCGAGGCCTGGAGCTCGACGTGGCGGCGGGTCGAGTATCCGATCGACCGCGCGGCGGATGCGATCAGGGAGGCGGGCCTGCCCGCCGCGCTGGCCGACCGGCTTTACTACGGGCAATGACGCGACGGCGGACCTTGCGACACCTGCTACCAGTCCTTGCGGCGCTGCTGCTGGCGCTTGTCGTGGCCGCCTGCGGAGGCGAGGAGGAGCCGAAGCTCCTGACCGAGGGTCGCGCGGAGAGCCTGCTCGACCTGCTCGACGACGCCGAGAAGCAGTTCAAGGACGGCGAGTGCGACGAGCTGGCAAAGACGCTCGAGCAGGTCGCCCAGCAGGTGAACGAGGTCCAGAGCGAGGTGGACGAGAACATCAGGACCGTGCTGCGCGAGGAGGCCCAGGAGCTGGTGGAGCTCCAGGACGACTGCGAGGAGCCGGTCGAGCCCGTGGTTCCGCCGGAGACCGTCCCGCCGCCCACCGAGACCGTCCCGCCGCCCACCGAGACCGTCCCGCCGCCCACCACCGAAGAGGAGACGACCGAGGAGGAGACGACCGAGGAGGAGACGACCCAGGAGGAAGAGGTGCCGCCCGAGAAGCCGCCGGGGAACAGCGGCGGAGGCGGAAACGGCCAGGTTCCGCCCGCGGCCGAGTCCGGGGGCTCGTCCAAGAAGGAGAAGGGAAGCAAGGAGTGAGCACCCCTTCCGCCGTCGCCAACCGCTACCGCCTCGACGATCGCCTGGGTGCGGGCGGCATGTCGACGGTCTTCCTCG
>JBPCPH010000054.1:0-3190 GCA_050999415.1 Thermoleophilaceae bacterium | reverse complement strand
GTTCTTCGCTGGGGGCCCCGGTTACGCCAAGCGTGCCCTGATCCTTCTCCTCCCCGAGCTTCGGACTCTCGTTCCGTCCGCGATGCCGGCATGACGCCGCCCTCGCTTCGAGCCCGTTCGAGCTAGGCCGGCGCCGGCTCCAGCTGGAGCGGCACGCCGATCGCCTTCAGCCGCCGCGACAGCGACTTGAACGCGAACTCGTTGACCTCCGCCGAGCTGTACCCGAGGATCTCGTACTCCTCGCCGAGCTCGTAACCCGGAGGGACGAGTACGCCGGCGGCGATCGGGATCAGCTCCGCGAGCTTCGCCTGCATCCGCCGCCCGAGCGCCTCGTCCTGGCCGGCCGACTCGGCCAGGAACCAGGTGCCGTAGGCGACGTGGCGGTGCTCGTCGCGGGCGATGTTCCCGAACCCCTCGACGAAGCCCGGGAGGATGCCCTCGTTCTCCATGTACTCGGTGATGTAGTGCTGGCCGGTGAGCGCCAGCGCTCCCTCGATGACCATGTGGTACGCGGTCACGAAGTCCACCTTCGCCCCGACGTCGCGCGGGTCGTCGATCAGCGCCTGGCCGGCCTGGACGAGCGACTCGTCGAAGAGCGTCACGAAGGCGTCGTTGAGGTGCTCGCGCACGCGCTCGAGGCGCCGCTTCATCTCGGGGTCGTCGTAGCCGACGACCTCGCGGTAGAAGCGGTCGAAGAACTGCATGTGGCGCGCCTCGTCGACCTGCTGGCTCGCGAGGAACGCCTCCTCCTGCTCGTCGTCGTAGGCCATCACGAGGCCCGAGAACTGCGTCGTCACGCGCTCCTCGCCGATGAAGAACGACGAGAGGTTCCAGAGCAGGTGGTGGCGCTGCTCGTCCGACAGCGCGGCGAAGTCGCGCTGGTCCTGCTCGAGATCGACGTCCTGGGAGAGCCACTGCTGGCGCTCCCACAGCTCGTAGAGCTCCTGCGGCGTCTTGAGCTTGATCTTGCGCGCCTGCTCCTCGTGTTCGAGCGTCCCCGGGTCCCCCTGCAGGGCGAGCTCTTCAAGCGTGGCCACGGCGGGCCTCCTTCGATCGACTCCAGCTGGCTGCGCACCACCTTACCCGATTCCTCGACACTGTGTCAAACGATATGTTGAACGCGCCGTCAGGGTTGCTATGGTCGCGGACGATGGCCACGGCAGCAGCCAGCCGCACCGAGCGGCGCCAGCGACGCGAGGACGTCCGAGCCAAGCTCGTCGAGGCGATCGGCGAGCTCGCTGCGGAGTCGGCGTTCCGCGACCTCACGGTCGACGTCATCGCCCGCCGCGCGGGCCTGTCGCGCAGCGCGTTCTACTTCTACTTCCGCGACAAGCACGACCTCCTGATCGCGGCCGCGGCCGAGGTGGCCGACGACCTCTACGTCGAGGCCGACTGCTGGTGGCACGGGCAGGGCGAGCCGGGCGCGCTGGTGCGGGAGGCGCTGACCGGGGTCGCCTCGGTCTACGCGCGCCACGGGCGGCTGCTCGGCCTCGCCGTGGAGGTGTCAACGTACGACCCGGACGTGAGGGCCTTCTGGCGCTCGCTCGTCGAGCGGTTCGTCGACGCGACCGCCGAGCACCTCGAGCGCGAGCGGGTTGCCGGGCGCGTCGGGTCGCTCGACCCGCGCGGCACGGCCGAGTCGCTCGTGTGGATGGCCGAGCGCTGCTTCTGGCTCTTTCTGGCGTCGTCGGAGCGCTCGGTCGCGGAGGTGGTTGACCAGCTCGCCGCGGTGTGGATGGCGGCGATCTACGCGGAGCGCGCCGGCGACGGCGCATAGACTGCCGCCGCCGTGGCGCAGCCGCTTGCCTTTCTGACGGGGTTCCCCGGGTTCATCGGGCGCCGGCTGGTGCGCGCGCTCGTGGAGGCGGAGCCGGACGCGCGGGTCACGTGCCTCGTCGAGCCGCGGATGGAGTCGCAGGCGTGGGAGGCGGCCGCCGCGATCGACTCGGGGCGCGTCGAGGTCCTCCTCGGCGACATAGCCGATCGCCGCCTCGGGCTGGCGCCGGACGACTACGAGCGCCTCCTCGCCGAGGTAACCACGGCCCATCATCTGGCGGCCATCTACGACCTGGCCGTGCCGCTCGAGATCGCCCAGCGGGTGAACGTCGAGGGGACCGGCAACGTTCTCGAGCTGTGCTCGCGCTGCGAGCGGCTCGAGCGCCTCGTCTACGCGAGCACGGCGTATGTCGCGGGCACGCGGCAGGGGGTGGTCTACGAGCACGAGCTGACGCTCGGCCAGAGCTTCAAGAACCACTACGAGTCGACCAAGTTCCAGGCCGAGGTGTGGGTCCGGGCGGCCATGGGGCGCGTGCCCACGACCGTGATCCGCCCGGCGATCGTGGTCGGCGACTCACTCAGCGGAGAGACGCAGAAGTTCGACGGGCCCTACTACATGCTCAGAGTGGTCCAGGCGTCGGAGCGAAGCGGTGGGCCGATTCCCCAGTTCGGGCGATCGCGCGCGCCGTTCAACGTCGTGCCGGTGGACTTCGTGGTGGACGCGATGGCGGCGGCGGCGCAGGACGCGGAGGCGGTCGGCGGGACGCTCCACCTGGTGGACCCCGAGCCGGTGTCGGCGAGCGACGTCCTGCGGCTGCTCGCCCACGAGTACGCCGGCCGCGCGCCGGGCCTGCGGGTGCCGCCGCGGCTGGTGACCGCCTCGCTGAAGCTTCCGCCCGTGCGTCGCCTCTACGCCGACGCGCCCGCCGAGAGCCTGCGCTACCTCAACCACCCGGTCCGCTTCGACACCCGCCAGGCGGGCGACATGCTCGCGCGGCACGGGCTTCGCTGCCCGCGTTTCGAGGAGTACGTGGGCCCGATGGTCCGCTTCTTTCGTGAGCACGAGAGCGACCCGGCGTACGTGCCGGCGCACGCCTGAGTTCGCGCTTCGGCTAGCGCCTGGAGCGCACGTGCCGGCACGGCGTGCGGCTCGTGACCGTCTGGGTCACGCCGTCGCGGTAGCCGAAGCGGAAGGCGCTGACCCACCGTTCGCTGCCGGGGCAGCTGTGCGGCGTGCGCACGTAGGCGCGCCGCTCGCCGTCGATCCTTCGTGGAGCCGTCCTCCCCCGACGATGCTGCGGTCGGGGCACGCGCCGGCCCCCTGCGCCATTAGCTGCGCGTCCGACGCGCTGCAGCGGGCGGCCACTCTCCTCGACTCCCGATTCGTGAACCGGCCGCTACCCACTGCCCAGCG
>JBPCPH010000068.1:0-3698 GCA_050999415.1 Thermoleophilaceae bacterium | reverse complement strand
AGTGGCTCTGCGGGCCGGACGGCACCGGAGCGCTGTACGTGCGCGGGGAGCGCATCCCCGACCTCGTGCCGGCGATGACCGGGTACGCATCGCTCGCCGATCCGCGGCGTCCGGCAGAGCTGGCGCTACACCCGGACGCGCGGCGCTTCGACGCCGGCTCGACATCCGGACCGGCGGCGGCGGGGTGGCTGGCCGCGCTCGAGCTGCTCGGCCGCGCCGGCTGGGGGGCCGTGCACGAGCGCGCGGCGGATCTGGCGGAGATGCTCGCGGGGCGGCTCGCCGCGCGCGGCCTCGAGGTGGCGCCGCGCGGTCACTCGACGCTGGTCTCCTGGCGGGACCCCGAGCCGGCGGTCGCCGTAGAGCGGCTCGCCGCGGCCGGCATCGTGGTCCGCGACCTACCGGGCCGCGGCCTGGTTCGGGCGTCCGTGGGCGCGTGGAACGGCGAGAAGGAGATCGAGCGGCTGGTCGCGCTCGCGCGCTAGCGTGCCCGCGCCGAAAGTGGTTGAGCTTGAAGTCGCTATCCGACCTCAACCTCGACCACGTATCAGGCCACGTCCACGCGTCCCTGCTCGATCCGCCGCGCCACGGTCTCCGCGAAGGGCTCGCTGAAGCGCTCGCGCAGGGCGGCGGCGCTCGCGGCGCTGTCGTACTCGACGCGGCGGTGCTCGACCTCGCCGTGCTCGTCCACTAGCGCGTAGGCCGCGCGCGGATCAACGTCGAACGGCATGCCGACGCTGCCGGGGTTGAGGAGCTCCACCCCGTTCCCGGCGCGGCGGCGGAAGGGAAGGTGGGTGTGCCCGAAGACCACCCGCGGCGCGTCGACGCCGGCGAGCAGCTCATCCTCGTCGTCGCCGGGCGCGGGCATGAAGCTGCGAACGTCGGAGATCGGCGACGCGTGACAGTAGAGGACGCCTTCGCCCTCGGCCCGCTCCGGCAGGGCCGCAAGCTCGTCCACGACGGGACCGAGCGCCTCTCGGCAGGCCGCGATCGCGCTCTGGACGACGTCGTCGCCGGGAGCCTCCCCGGGACTCGCCGTCCAGCGCTCGCCGTTGCCGCGGATCCACTCGGCGTCGAGCGACCGCAGCCGTTCGACCGTCTCCACGGGGTACGGGCCGAACAGGGCGTAGTCGCCCCCGAGCAGGTACCTCCGCGCACCCGCACGCTCAGCGTCGGCGAGGACGGCGTCGAGCGCCCCGAGGTTGCCGTGGACGTCGTAGAGGAGGGCGAGCACGTGTTAGAGCAGCGTCTCCTGGTCCGGCCGGGCGGGGGCGCGGCGCCGCCGTGGGACGCCGGCGGCCTCGGCCAGCGCGGCCTCCACGTCCGCCAGGATCGCCCTTTCCGACCGCGATGCGACGAGCGGCTCGGCAAGCCCCTCCACGTGGACGTAGGTGCGCCGGCCTTCGCCGCGCTCGCCGGCCTCGAGTGGGACGACGCAGAAGACCCGGTCGGCGCGCACAAACTTGCCGTAGCCGAGGGGGATCATGCGTGGGTCTCGCTTCGCCATCGCCTGGCGCCCGCCGACGGGCGCCAGCGAGATGTTATGCGCAGCCGCCGACCTCGAAAGCCGCGCGGACCTGACGCCACGAGGATCCCGCGACGCCCCGCGGACGCCGCCCGGTCTGAGAGACTTGCGCGCGCGTGATCCTCCAGTTCATCCTGCTCGCGCTGCTCGGGCTGACGCTCGGGTACGCCGCCGGGAAGGCGGCTTGGCTCGGGCTGCTCGTCCCGGTCTTCTTTGCGCTCATCAGCGCCTTCAACGACGGGGTCACGGGCAGGCTGATCGTGCTGTTCATCATCGCGCTCGTGGTGATGGCGGCGGCGATCGTGGTCGGGCTGCTGATCGACCGCCGAACCGGCGAGAGCAGCGAAAGCGCTTGACCGCCTGACGCACCCGCAAGAGCAGCGAAAGCGCCGACCGCCTGACGCACCGGCGACCCGAGCGTGGACCGGCGCAAGGCATGGGCCACGTCCACGCGCAAGCAGCGGGTAACGCTGAGCGGGAGCGCTGAGCAGACCCGACGTAAGCGCGTCCTCGAGCGCGACATGCAGACCTGTCACGTCTGCGACGGACCCGGTGCCGATCAGGTGGACCACGTCCTACCGCTGGCCGAGGGCGGCGCTGACGAGGAGTGGAACCTCGCCTCGATTCACGCCGGCTGTCACCGCGCTAAGTCCCAGGCTGAGGCGAGGAGGGCGCGGGCGTGAGCGCGGAGCTACTCCGACAGTCCGGCGGCTTCGAGGGCTTCCTCTCGGTCCCGGAAGCCCTGCATGCGAGTGATCTTGCCGTCACGCAGCGTCCAAACGGCAAAGATCCGAGCCTCAAAGGCGATGCCACTCGCGCGTCCCACAGCCCGCTCGCGCACCACGGCGAGTATCCGACCGCTGGCATCGACGAGTTCCTCAAGCTCGAAGTCGAGCCGCTCAAACGCGCTGAGATAGTCGCGCCAGTAGCGCCGGACGCCCTCGTGGCCCCGATACACGGGGTCCAAACCGACCTGGGCCGAGGCGGAGGGCGTCACATCCCACTCAATGTCTGGGGCGTACAGCTCGAACGCGGCGTCGATGTCGCCGCGTGCGGCCGCGTCGTAGACGGTGCGCACCCGGTCGAGGTTCTCCCGCGACACCGCCTACTCCGAGAGCCCGGCGGCTTCGAGAGCCTCGGCGCGGGTTGTGTAGTTGTGGAGGCTTGTGATCAGCCCATCGCGGAAGTGAGCGACCGTTGCCCCCTCAACGTCGATGGCAGCGCCGCTCTCACGTCCGCGGCCTCGGAGTCGTCCGAACCCAAGGACCCAGTCGCCGCCCGCCCGCGCCCCCTCGATTTCCGCGGTGAGCTCTTCCCAACTCTCATCGACGGCGGTGTACCACTCCGCGACAGCATCAGGACCGCGGTAGACGGTGTCTTCCAAGGCCGCCCGAATCGGGACGATCTCAGCGTCCCTGGCAAGCAGTGCCGTGAGTGCTTCTACATCCCGTCGGTTGAAGGCATCGATTACTGCCCTCAGGGTCTCCACGTTCTCCTGCGACATCACCTACTCCCGCAGCCCCACGGCTTCGAGGGCGGAAGCATGGTCAAAGAAGTTGCGACAGCGGACGACGCGACCATCTTCCAACTCGTAAACGAGGCCTTGGTGCAGCTCGACGGCCGCGCCGCTCCCTTTCCCGATGCCGGTGTGATGGAACAGGCCCACGACGCGGTTCTCACCTGCGTCGATCAGCCGTTCCAGGCGAAGAGTGAACTCGTCGAAGTCCTCAGTCCACGTGTGCATGAACTCGGCAAACCCCTCGCGCCCGCGATAGACCCGCGGACCCGGAAAGCCACGAGGCGTGATCCACTCGAAGTCGGGTGCATTGATCCCCGCGTCGAAGACGGCACCGGCATCCCCACGCTCCCAACCCGCGCGGAAGACCTCGAACCCGCGACGGCAGATTTCGACGTTCTCCTTCGACATCGTCGACTCCGAGAGGCCGGCGGCTTCGAGGGCGTCCTCACGTCGCTCGTATTCGCGTACCCGAACGACAAGCCCGTCGCTGTCGGTCTCCCAAATCTGGAAGAAGTCGCGCGTCAGGACGATGCCCGTCACCCGCCCGGTACCGGTGCCGTGCTGGTGTATGAGGACCCGGCCCTCACCGGCATCGATGAACTCCACCCCTTCGACGTGCCACTCGGCGACGTCCCTCACCCTCGAGAAGTAGTCCAC
>JBPCPH010000179.1:0-5183 GCA_050999415.1 Thermoleophilaceae bacterium | reverse complement strand
TTCCCTCTGCCTTCCCCCCCCCTCCTCCCCCCCTCCCCCGCCCTGAGGGAGGAGGGACTCGAGCCGCCGCTGGCCGCGGGCGACGGCTCGCTACGATCCCGGAAGGCTCTGGAGTCAGCGTCGATTGCGGTCGCACCGCCGGAGGCGCGCTGCCACGTCGTCAGCGCATCGATTATCTGCCGGCTCGCGGCTCGAGTCCACGCCGTGGCTCCCGAGGCCGTGCAACCGCAATATCTACGAGCCCCGGACGCCACCCCGCAGCGATGACCGAGTCAGCTACCAACACGATCGTCTCGGCCGAGACCGTTGATGACTCGCTGGTGATCCGGCGGCTCGCGTACGCGGACCTGCCGCAGGTGATGGCGATCGAGCGCCGCGCCTTTCCGACCCCGTGGTCGCTCGCCATGTTCGTGCTCGAGCTCTCGAAGCCGTCAGGCATCTGCCTCGCCGCCCTGCGCCACGATCGCCTGATCGGCTACATGATCTGCTCACGCTACGACCGCGTCTGGCACGTGATGAACATCGCCGTTGACGGTCGCAGCCGTCGCCGCCGGATCGCTACCGCGCTGCTCGACCGGCTCTTCGAGCAGGCGGACGGGGGCGGGGCCCAGTACACGCTCGAGGTGAGAATGTCGAACCGGCCGGCGATCTCGATGTACGAGCGTTTCGGCTTTCGTCCCGCCGGCCGCCGGCGCGGCTACTACCACGACAACCGCGAGGACGCGCTCATCATGTGGCGCGTCCCGGACAGCGCCGCCCCGACCGGGGCGGTGTGAGCGAGCCCGGAGAGGCGCGCTCGATCCTCGCGATCGAGACGAGCTGCGACGACACCTGCGCCGCGGTCGTGACCCGCGACGGCGAGGTCCGCTCCAACGTCGTCGCTTCGCAGGGCCTCCTGCACGAGCGCTACGGCGGAGTGGTCCCCGAGATCGCCGCTCGCCGCCACTTGGAGGCTGTCTCGCCGACGGTCGACGACGCGCTCGAGCGAGGAGGCGTCACGCTCGAAGAGGTAGGGATGGTCGCCGTGACCGCCGGGCCGGGGCTCATCGGGGCGCTGCTCGTGGGACTGTCCTCTGCGAAGGCGCTGGCGGCCGCCCGCGAGCTCCCGCTCGTAGCTGTCGATCATCTCCACGGCCACGTCGCGGCGGCCACGCTCGCGCCGCAGCGTCTGGAGGCGCCGTACCTGTGCCTCGTGGCGAGCGGAGGCCACACGTTCGTCGCGCGCGTCGACGAGCCGGCTCGGTACGGGGTGCTGGGACGCACGCTCGACGACTCGGCCGGCGAGGCCTTCGACAAGGGCGCGCGGATGCTCGGGCTGTCCTACCCCGGCGGCCCCGCGATCGACCGCGTGGCGAGTGAGGGCGACCCCGGCGCGTTCGCCTTCCCGCGCGCTCGGCCTGGGACGGGCCTCGACTTCTCCTTCTCCGGGCTCAAGACCGCTCTCCTCTACCGGACGCGCGAGCTCGGCGGGACCGAGACCCAGCGACATGCGGCCGACCTCGCGGCGTCCTACCAGCGCGCGATCGTGGACGCACTGGTCACGCGCACCCGCGAGGCGCTCGAGCACGAGGGCGTCGCTCGGCTGTCGATCGGCGGCGGCGTGGCGGCCAACTCCGAGCTGCGACGGCGGGCGGGCGAGCTGGGGGAGGAGATGGGCGTGCGCGTGTCGGTCCCCGACCCCTCGCTGTGCACCGACAACGCCGCGATGATCGCCGGCGCCGCCCGCTTCCTCGAGCCAATCGAGTTTCCCGGCTACCTGGACCTCGACGCGTTCGCCCGCACGGGGTGAGCGTGCCGGTCGTCACCCTCTACGGGAAGCCGGGCTGCCATCTCTGCGACGACGCCCGCGCCGCGGTCGCGGCGGCGCTCGCCGACCGGCCGGCCGAGCTGCGCGAGGTGGACGTCTCGCTCGACCCCTCCCTCGAGCGTGCCTACGGAGAGCGGATCCCGGTGGTCGCGGTCGACGGCGAAGAGCGCTTTCAGTACTTCGTCGAAGTCAGGGCGCTCGCGCGCCTGCTCGACGGCCTCGAGCGATCGACTGACTAGTGACTAGAGTGCCCGCGTGAGCTTCAACGAGCCGTCCGGGACCGCCGTCGGACTCGACGGGCGCGACGGTGAGCGCCTGTCGCTCGGGGTGGCGGCGCGTCTCTCGCGCTACCTGCAGGTCCTCACCCAGGCCAAGAAGATGGGGCGCGACACGATCTCGTCACAGGAGCTCGCCGAGTACACGCACATCAACTCCACGCAGATCCGGCGCGACCTCTCCGGCTTCGGAAAGTTCGGCAAGCGCGGGGTGGGCTACAACGTCGATTCTCTGCTGTCGCAGATCCGCAAGATCCTGCGGACCAGCGGTCAGCACAACATCGCCCTGTTCGGCGCCGGCCACCTCGGCAAGGCGATCGCGAGCTCCGCGATCTTCGCCGACCACGGCTTCCGCGTGGTTGCGATCTTCGATCGCGACCCCGAGAAGATCGGGGAGCCGATCGGCAGGGAGCTGAAGGTGCGCGACTACGACGAGCTCCCGAACGTCGTCGAAAAGGAGGACATCGTTGTTGGGGTGCTCGCGGTCCCCACGGAGGCAGCGCAGGCGGTGGCCGACGATCTCGTCACGGCGGGCGTGCGAATCATCTTCAACTACTCCGAAGCGCTGCTCCAAGTCCCCCCGGAGGTGACCGTGCACACCTCGAGCCCCGCGGTCGACCTCCTCTACGCGCTCTACTTCTACCTCACGTAAATCCGTGCTCGACATGGCCCGCGTGCGGGAGGTGTTCGACGCCTCCGACGACTTCACCGTCGGGATCGAGGAGGAGTTCGCGATCGTCGATCCGGAGACGCACGCGCTCACCCAGCGGTTCGATGAGCTGCACGAGGCGGCGGCTCCCGATTCGGTCCTCAGCGTGGCGGTGGCCGGGGAGCTGATCGCCTCCGAGATCGAGATCCGCTCGGAGAAGGGCACCAGGTTCGCCGACGCGCTCGACAGCCAGCGCGAGGCACGTGCCCGCCTGTTCGGACTGGCGGCCGATTGCGGCGTTCTGCTCGGGGCGACGGGCGCCCATCCGTGGAGCCCGTGGCAGGAGCAGCAGATCATCGACACTGAGCATTACCGCCTCCTCGACCAGCACCTGGGCTACGTGGCGTGGCGAAACAACACGTTCAGCGTCCAGGTGCACGTCGGGATTAGGGGCGCGGACCGCGCGATCGCGGTCTGCGACCGTCTCAGGGCGGTGCTGCCGGACCTCCTGGCCGTGTCCGCGAACTCGCCGTTCCTCGACGGTCGCGACTCGCGCCTCGCATCCGCGCGCTCGCAGCTCTTCACGCGCTCATTCCCACGCTGCGGCGTCCCCGACGTGTTCGGCGACTTCAGCGCGTACGCCGACTACGTCGACCTGCTCGCGCGGACGCGCTCCATCACCGAGTTCACCCAGCTCTGGTGGAGCGTGCGGCCCCACCACCGGTTCGGAACGATCGAGGTACGAATGTGCGATGCCCAGACGAGCGCCGAGGACTCAACCGCGCTCGCCGGCCTGATGGCGGCCTGCGTGGCCCAGGCGGCCCTCGATCACGACGAGGACGCCGGTCCCCCGCCGGCGCCGGCGCGGCTGATCGAGGAGAACATGTGGCGCGCGATCCGCAATGGGGCCGGAGCGAGCATGATCGACCTCGAGCGCGGCGAGGAGCTACCCGGCGGGGCGACCGCCGAGCGGCTGCTCGAGTGGACCGCCCCGGCGCGCGCGGAGCTCGGCATCGACTTTGATCTGCCGCGAGAGGACGGCGCCACGCGTCAGCGGCGTGCGCTCGAGGGCGGCGCGACTATCGAAGAGGTCTACGCGGCGGAGGTCGCGGAGACCCAACGGACCTACCAGTCGGAGGGAGTCACGACATGAACGAGCAGGAAACGGGGCCGGGGGGCCGGCAGCCCACCGAGGAGGAGCTGCGGGCGGCGATGGAGGAGCAGATGAAGCGGATCAGGGTGGAGGACGTCCTGCTCCAGACCGTCGCGACACTCGTCAACCTCGGCGGTCGCCGGCTCGGACTCGCCCCCGAGGCGCAGGACGAGCGCGACCTCGACCAGGCCCGGCTCGCCATCGAGGCGACGCGGGCGCTCACGCCACTGCTCGGGCCGGAGGAGGAGCGCGCGGTGCGCGAGGCGCTCAGCCAGCTCCAGGTGGCCTTCGCGCGCGAGGCCGGCGGCGCCGAGGCGCGTACCGGGCAGGCCGCGGCCGGAGCATCCTCAACGCCGCCGTCGCCGAGCACCGGGACGTCGTCGGCCGGAGAGCCCCCGAAGCGGGGCGCCGAGCCCCAGCCGACCCCGGACGAGGTCGAGCGGGCCAAGGCGCGCTCGAAGATCTGGACGCCCGGGCGCTAGCGGGCCGAGCCCCGGCATGATCGGGGTCTTCGGCGGCTCGGGGCTCTACCACCTCCTTGGCGACCACGAGGAGCTCGCGATCGCGACGCCCTACGGCGATCCGTCCGCCCCCGTCCGGGTCGGGGCGCTCGACGGCATCCGGGTCGCCTTCATGCCGCGCCACGGCGACGCCCACGACCTGCCGCCCCACCGGGTGAACTACCGCGCCAACGTGTGGGCGATGCGAGAGGCGGGGGTCAGGCGGATCGTCGGTCCGTCGGCGTGCGGGTCGTTGCGCCGCGAGCTCGCGCCCGGCACGTTCGTGGTGACGGACCAGTTCGTGGACCGCACCCATGGGCGGCTCGACACCTTCTACGACGGTCCCCAGACCACGCACGTCTCGGCCGCCGACCCCTACTGCCCGGGCCTGCGGCGGACGCTGGTCGAGGTCGCTGGTGAGCTCGACATCCCGGTCGTCGACGGTGGCACGGTGGTGGTCGTCCAGGGACCGCGCTTCTCGACGCGCGCGGAATCGCGCTGGTTCGCGGCGAGCGGATGGGACGTCGTGAACATGACCCAGTACCCGGAGGCGTGGCTTGCCCGCGAGCTCGAGCTCTGCTACGCGAACGTCTCGCTGGTCACCGACTACGACGTCGGGCTCGCCGACGACCCCGGCGTCGAGCCGGTGTCGGCGGAGGGCGCGTTCAGGGTCTTCTCCCAGAACCTCGATAGACTGCGCGCGCTTCTGTTCCGGGCGGTGCCGCGCGTCGGTCCGCAGCCGGACGACATCTGCGCCAAGGCCCGGGAGAGCGCGGTGGTGCTCTGAGCGCCCGAAGCG
>JBPCPH010000159.1:0-4115 GCA_050999415.1 Thermoleophilaceae bacterium | reverse complement strand
GGGCGGACGGCGTCGGCGTGGACGCGCGCGCGCTCCACTCGAGGGAACGTTCGACCACGGCGACGAGGGTTTCGGTCTGTGGCTCGACCCCGCCGTACAGGACGACGCCGTCTACGCCGAGCACTGGGCGGGGCATCGCCCGGTAACGGTCGCCCTGGAGCCCGACCGGATCGTCATCCGGCGACGCGACGGAGGCGAGCCGGCGTCGGACGAGGGCGCCTCCGAGGGCTGACGCCAGCCGGGGCGATCCTCAGAAGCGCTCCGAGTCTCCACGGCGACGGCCGCCGCCGAAGTTCGCCGCCGCGCGCGCGTAGCGCCCGAACGAGGCGTCGATGACGCACGACGCTTCGCCGGGGACGCCGACCCCGGCAACGACGTCGCCCGCCCAGTCGGCGCCGGCGCCGTAGAGGTCCGCCAGCTCCTCGACCGTGAACGACGACCCGAGCCGCCTCCGGAGCTCGTCGAGCACCAGCGCGCACGCCCGCTCCAGCCCGACCCGCTCGAGCTCGGGTGCTTCGCGGAGACGGCGCTCCCCCTCCTCCCACTGGAAGAGGGCGTTGTCGACCGGATAGCGCATGGCGAGGACGTCTGAGCGTAGACTGCCCGACTCGGCCGCGAACCGAATGCGCACAGTCGCCCACCGACATCCATTGTCCCATCGCGCCGGGGGCGCGAGCCTCCGGCGGGCGCTCGCCCTGGCGGTCGGCGTCGTCCTGGCCCTTCTGATCGCCGCGAGCGCCTTCGCCGCGATCAAGGTCGGCAGCGGCAAGAACGACAGAATCGTGGGCACGCCGAAGCAGGACGACCTGCGCGGCCTGGAAGGCGACGACCGGCTGATCGGGCGCGGTGGCAACGACCTCCTGATCGGTGGGCCGGGCAGCGACGTCCTGCGCGGCGGACGCCGCCACGACCAGGCCGACTACCGCGATGTCGGCGACGACGTGCTCGTGGACCTGCGGCGGGGCGTCGCGATCGGCGGCGGCCGCGACGAGCTCGTGAGCGTCCGAAGCGCGAGCGGAGGTCCCGGGGACGACGCGCTCAGGGGCAACAGGCAGGACAACACGCTGATCGGGCACGGCGGACGTGACCGGCTCGTGGGTCGCGGCGGGAGGGACCACATCGTCGCGTTCGAGGGCCGCGACGTCGTCCGGGCCGGCCCCGGGCGCGACCACGTCTCGTCGGCGAGCGGGTCACGCACGGCAGTGGACTGCGGCCCCGGCTTCGACAGCGTCTCCGCCGAGCGCGGCGACCGGCTCGAGAACTGCGAGCGTGTGACGCGCTGAGCCGGCTCGCCGGCGCCGGGCAGCTAGGGCTGCTCGGGCAGGCCCTCGATCACGATCGGGCGCTCGCCGAGTCGCACCATGCCCAGCCGGCGCGCTTCGCGCTCGACGGCGTCCGGACCGCGCAGACCCTCGAGTCGCGCCTGGAGCTCCTCGTGCTCGCGCTGTAGCTGCTCGACCTCCGCGCTCTGGCGGTCGGCGGTCTCCCGCTGCTCGACCCAGCGCATGGCCGGCGGGATATAGAGCAGCACGATCACACCGAGGACCAGCAGCAGAGCCGTCCGCCCGACCCGGTCCCAGCGGATGCTCTTGCCCCGTCGGCGGGGCGCGGAGCTGGCGCGTGCGGTGGCCACTCCTCGGCCTTCGCCGCCGGCCGAGCGCCTCCTGCCACGGCCCCGAGCGCGAGAGCGCGCTCGCGACTACCGGAACGCCGAGCGGCCGGGGTAGGCCGCGTCGCCGCCGAGCGCCTCCTCGATCCTCAGCAGCTGGTTGTACTTCGCCACTCGATCGGAACGCGAGGGGGCGCCGGTCTTGATCTGCCCGCAGCCGGTCGCCACCGCCAGGTCGGCGATCGTCGTGTCCTCGGTCTCGCCCGACCGGTGGGAAAGGATCGCGGTGTAACCGGCCTCGTGCGCCATCCTCACCGCCTCGAGCGCCTCGGTCAGCGTCCCGATCTGGTTGACCTTCACGAGGATCGAGTTCGCCACCCCGAGCTCGATACCGCGACGAAGGCGCTCGGTGTTCGTCACGAAGAGATCGTCGCCCACTAGCTGCATGCGCTCGCCGAGGCGCTCGGTGAGGGCCTTCCACCCGTCCCAGTCCTCCTCGTCCATGCCGTCCTCGATCGACACGATCGGGTAGCGCTCGGCCAGGTCGGCCCAGTAGTCGGCGAGCTCGGCGGAGGTCAGCGTCCGCCCCTCCTGGCTCAGTTCGTAGTCCCCGTCGAAGAGCTCGCTCGTGGCCGGATCGAGCGCGATCGCCACGTCCTCGCCCGGCCGGTAGCCCGCGGCCTCGACGCCCCTCACGAGCGCCTCGAGCGCCGCCTCGTTCGAGTCGAGGTCGGGCGCGAAGCCGCCTTCATCGCCGACGGACGTTCCGAGCCCGCGCTCGCCCAGGGTTCGCTTAAGCGCGTGGAACACCTCGACGCCGGTCCGCAGCGCGAGGGAGAACGTGTCCGCTCCGACCGGGACGACCATGAACTCCTGGAAGTCCACGCGATTGTCCGCGTGAACGCCGCCGTTGAGCACGTTCATCATCGGCACCGGGAGGACGTGGGCGGCGTCGCCGCCGAGATGGCGCCACAGCGGGAGCCCGCGATCGGCCGCCTCGGCCTTGGCCGCGGCGAGCGAAACGCCGAGGATGGCGTTGGCACCCAGCCGTCCCTTGTCCGCGGTGCCGTCGAGCTCCGCCATCGCCCGGTCGAGGCCGGCCTGGTCGGCGGCGTCGAGACCGGCCACCGTCGCCGCGAGCTCTCGGTTGACGTTGGCGACGGCGGCGCCGACGCCCTTGCCGCCGAACGCATCGCCTCCGTCTCTCAGCTCCACCGCCTCGAACTCGCCGGTCGAGGCGCCCGAGGGCACCGCGGCCCGGCCGAGGGCGCCCGATGCGAGCGTCACCTCGACCTCGGTGGTCGGGTTCCCGCGGCTGTCGATGATCTGACGGCCGTGGACGCCGGCGATCTCGCTCACGGCTGTCGCGTCTCCTCGATCGCGCCGCGGCCGTCGGCCGTGGACGGACGCCGGCGGTTGGCCGCCTCGCGGAGGGCTAGCTCGGCGTCGACGCCGAGCAGGCGCCCGGCCGCGACGGCCGCGTAGAGCAGCTCCCCCAGCGAGCTCGCGTACCGGTCGCGGCCCGCGCCGCGAGCGCTCTCCTCCTCCAGCCGGTCGGCCTCCTCGGCGACCCGCGCCAGCGACGCCTCGAGCTCGGGCTGCGCCGCTCCGGCCGCCGCCGCGCGGCGCTGCATCTTGCGCGCGTAGATCGTGGCCGGCAGGTTGTCGGGGAGCGCCCTCCCCCCCTCTTCGTCCTCGCCGCGCTTGATCTCGTCCCAATTGCGCAGCACGGCGGCGGCGTCGGCGGCCTCCGCCTCGCCGAAGACGTGCGGGTGGCGGCGGACGAGCTTGTCAGCGCAGTGCTCCGCCACCGCCGCGAGGTCGCCGGCGCCGCGCTCCTCCATCAGCAGCGACAGGAAGTGGACCTGAAACAGCACGTCGCCGAGCTCGTCGAGGAGCCTGGAGTCGTCGCCCGAGCTCGCCGCGTCGGCCAGCTCATACGCCTCCTCGACCGTGTGAGGGACGATCGACTGCTCGTCCTGCTCGCGGTCCCACGGACACTCGCGCCGCAGCCTGCGCGTGAGGTCGTCGAGGCGGGCCACCGCCTCGAGATGCGGCACTAGCCCTCGGGCGGCGCCGGGGGAGGCGGTGGCGGCGGAACGGCGCCGTCGGACGGCGGGGGAGCGGGCGGCGGCACGCCGCCCTGCGTGGGCGGGGGGGCCTGCGGCGCCGGCGGCACGCCACCCGGGGGCGGGGCGGCGGGCGGGACGCCCTGCGGCGGAGGCGCCGTGGGGGGCACGCCGGGCGGAGGAGCGTCCTCCGGCTCCGGGCCGTTCTTGCAGCCCACGATCACGAACTCCTCGGCGCAGATCGTCTTCTCGCGCAGCGCGGCCTCGAAGTCCTCCTGGAACTTCACCAGCGCCTCCTGCTCACGCTCGGTCTGCAGCACCTCGACGATCGCCTCGCGCGACTCCTCGAGCGTCTGGGTGCGCGCCGGCTGAATGCCGGTCACCTCGAAGACGTAGAAGCCGAGCTCGGTCTCGACCGGCCCGGTCAGCTTCCCCTT
>JBPCPH010000146.1:0-3217 GCA_050999415.1 Thermoleophilaceae bacterium | reverse complement strand
ACGGCCTCCACCTCGCGCCCGGCCATCCGGCCGAAGCGCCGCAGGGCGTCGAGCACCCCGGGCGGCTCGCCCTCGGTTGGCCGCGCGCCGGCGGCCCGCGCCGCCGACCGGTAGTCCTCGTAGGGCTTGTGGCCGAAGACGCTGTGCTGTGAGCCGTTCTCGGCCACGAAGACCGCGGTCGGGAAGCTGACCCGCTCCCGTCCCTGCCCGATCTCCTTGACGTGACCGCCGGCGCGCGCCTCGTCCGGAACCGCCCGCGCCTCCTCGAGGTCGTCGCCGAACGCCTCGACGATCGCGTGCGAGCCGAGGTCGCGGCGAAAGCGCTCCACGTCGAGCCGCGCGCGACGGGCCTCTTCGACGAGCGCTTCGGTGGTGTCGAGCTTGCGGCGAAAGCACATCAGGCCCTCTCGCACCGCGCGAAGGTAGGCGTAGGCAGCCTCGGGCCCCTGCTCGGCGCCGGCCTTGACCGCCATGCACGCCGGGTAGGTCGAGCCGATCGGGCCCTCGCTCCAGAGCCGCGGGTCAAGCGGCATGCGCCCCTCGTCGGAGACGTCGAGCCAGTGGACGATCAGGCCGGGGAACGGGCCGGCCGGGCCGCCGATGCCAGCCTCGGCGTCCGCGTACCCTTGGTCGTAGCGTCGGGCGAGGCCGCCCATCACCCAGGTCCATTGGAGGCCCTCGCCGAACTCCACCATGAGCTTCCTCACGACGGGCTCGACGGTCCACGACCAGGAACACGCTGGGTCGGTGATGAAGCGGACTCGGATCGGCACCGATCGCGCAAAATAGAGGAATCGATGATCGAGCCACGAAGCGCTCGCCGCGGGGCGCACCCGCCCGCGACGCCATGATCGGGACGCTTCTGAACGGTCGCTTCCGGCTCGACGACAAGCTCGGGGCGGGCGGGATGTCCACCGTCTACCGGGCATTCGACGAGACGCTCGAGCGCTGGGTGGCGATCAAGCTGATGCACCGCGAGTACTCGTCGGTGCCTGACCAGCTCGAGCGCTTCCGGCGCGAGGCGCGATCCGCCGCCAGCCTCTCCCACCCGCACATCGTGACCGTGATCGACGCCGGCGAGGACGACGGGCATCCCTTCATCGTTCTCGAATACGTCGAGGGAGAGACGCTCAAGGAGTGCATCCACCGCGTGGGGCCGCTGGCCGCCGCGGAGGCGGTGGCGTACGCCATCGAGATCGGGCGCGCATTGGAAGCTGCCCACGGCGCTCGCCTGGTCCACCGTGACATCAAGCCGCAGAACGTGCTTATCGACCCCGCCGGGCGGGCGAAGGTGACGGACTTCGGCATCGCCCGCTCGCTCGAAGGCGATGGGATGACGCAGGCCGGAAGGGTGCTCGGCACGACCGACTACGTGTCGCCCGAGCAGGCGCTCGGAGAGCCGGTCACCGAGCAGTCCGACATCTACTCGCTCGGGATCTGCCTCTACGAGATGCTCTCGGGCGAGGCGCCGTTCGGCGGCGACACCCACGTGGCCGTCGCGATGAAGCACGTCCGCGAGCCGATGCCGGACATCCGCGCCCAGCGACCGGAGCTGTCTGCCGCGCTCGCGGCGGTGGTCGAGCGGTCGACCGCGAAGGAGCGCGATCATCGCTATGCGACCGTCGGCCAGATGGTGGACGAGCTCGAGGAGGTGCTCGCGATCGAGGCCGCCCGCAGCGGCGAGGTCACCGGCGAGGCGACCAGCGTGCTCCAGGGACTTCCGCAGGGACACGGCGAGGTCGCGCCCGGACGGCTACGTCACCCGCGGCGGCTGCTGGCTCTGGTGCTGGCCGGGCTGGTAGCCGGCGCCGTGGCCGTGGTCGTCCTCTCGGGACGCGTCGAGCAGGGTCGGACCGGCAGCGCGAACCCCCCTGGCGAGCCTCAGCTCGATCGGGTCGCCCTCTCAGGCGACGCGATCGACGACTTCGACCCCGCGCCAGGCGACGGCACCGAGTCGTCCGAGTCGGTGGGGAACGTCATCGACGAGAACCCGTCGACCGTCTGGGACACGGAGACCTACCAGTTCCAGTTCGGCGACCCCGATCAGAAGCAGGGTGTCGGGCTGACGGTGGATGCCGGCGAGCCGATCGCGGCGCGCCGCCTCGACGTCGTGACCTCGACGCCGGGCTGGGATGCGGAGGTCTACGGCGCGGACGAGGTACCCGACTCGATCGAGGGTTGGGGCGAGCCGATCGGAGCCGAGAACGACCTCGAGGAGGAGGAGGCGATCGACCTCGACACCGGGGATGAGGCCTACTCGCAGTACCTCCTCTGGATCACGTCGCTCCCCGAGGGCGGCAGGGCGGAGATCGCGGAGCTGACCCTCAGGCGATAGGGGCGCGGGCGGCGCGCGGTCCGCTCAGAAGCGGTAGCGGCGCTCGGTCTCGTGACGCTCGACCGCGTAGCCGAGCAGGCGATCGAGCAGCTCCGGGTAGCCCACGCCCGACGCCTCGAAGAGCTTCGCGAACACGCTCGTCCGCGTGAAGCCGGGGATCGTGTTGAGCTCGTTGACCAGCACGCCGCCGTCCTCCTCGACGAAGAAGTCCACGCGCGCGAGACCCGCGCATCCCACCGCCAGAAACACTCGCCGGGCCAGCTCGCGCACGCGATCGCGGGACTCGGCGGGGATCGGCGCCGGGGCGAGCAGCTCCATCCCGCCGGGCTCGTACTTCGCCTCGTAGTCGTACCAGTCGGCTTGGATCAAGATCTGCCCGGGCTCGGACGCCACCGGCTCGCCGTTGCCGATCACCGAGCACTCGACCTCGAGGCCGGACGCCGCCGCCTCGACGATCACGAGCGGGTCGTGCTCGAAGGCGTGGCGGAGCGCCGCCTCGATCCCCGCGGCCTCCGTGACCTTGGAGATCCCGACCGAGGACCCGAGCCGGGCGGGCTTGACGAACGCCGGAAGCCCGAGACGCTGGACCGCGGCCGGGTCGTCCGCCTCCCTGAGCGGGACGTAGTCGACCTGAGGCACCTCCGTCTGCGCCATCAGCCCCTTGAAGGTGACCTTGTCCATGCAGACCGCGGACGCGAGCACGCCGGCACCGACGTAGGGCACGTCCGCGATCTCCAGCAGCCCCTGGACCGTGCCGTCCTCGCCGAACGGTCCGTGGAGGGCCGGGAACACGACGTCCGCCCCCAAGAGGCCACGAGCCGGCTCCACGCACACCGCCTCGCCGGCGTGCGACCAGGCGCCGTCGCGCCCGATCTCGACCAG
>JBPCPH010000111.1:0-5980 GCA_050999415.1 Thermoleophilaceae bacterium | reverse complement strand
GCCCGCGCCGCGCTCGAGCAGGCGCTCGCGCTCGAGCCGGGCAACTTCGCCACCCTCGGGCTCCTCGGCGATCTCGAGTCGCGCTCGGGAAACCCGGCCGCGGCGGGCCGCCAGTACCGGCGGGCGGCGGAGCTGAATCCGCGCGACGTGGGCCTCGAGGAGCTCGCCCGCAAGGCGCGGCACGACGGGCGCGATCAGACCGAGCTGCCGGACGCCTTCATCGACGAGCCGGAGCCGTCGAGCGGATGACCGCCCGCCACCCGTTCCAACACGTCCCACCAGCGGGACACCACACGGTCGCGGGTGAAGCGCTCGACGGCGCACCGGCGGCCGGCCTCGCCGAGCGCGGTGAGGCGGTCGCGGTCCGCGGCGAGGTCCCGGAAGGCGCCGGCGAGCGCGTCCGGGTCCTCCGGCGCCACGACGACGCCAGCCTGCGAGTCTTCCACCAGCCTGGCCGACTCGCCAGCGGCCGAGAGCACGATCGCCCGCCCCGCCGCCATCGCTTCGAGCATCTTGGTGGGGAGGGCGCCCCGGAAGATCGGGCGGTCACGCAGAAGCACCACGGCCGCGTCCGCCACCACGTAGAGGCTCGGGACCGAGGTGTGAGCCACGCTGCCGACCATCGTGACGTTGTCGACGCCGTCGCGCTCGAGGCGCTGGCGCAGCTCGGGGGCATCCGCACCGTCGCCGGCGACCGTCACGTCCACGACGTCGGGACCGGCCCGGCGGGCCGCCTCGACCAACGTGTCGAGTCCCTGCGCGAGCCCGATCGTGCCGGCGTAGAGCAGGCGCAGCCGCTCGCTGGGCTCCGGTGGGGAGGGGTCGAAGCGCGCGAGGTCCACGGACGGGCCGAGGCGCACGACCTTCCCGCGCGCATCGGGCAGGGCCGAGAGGTCGTCCACGAGCCCCTCGGTGGGGACGGAGATCGCGGTGGCGGCGCGGTAGGCCGTGCGCTCGAGCCACTCCGCGGCTCGGATCGCCCGCGCGTCGTAGAGCGCCCCGAGCTCCACGGCGGAGGCGGGCCAGCGGTCGGCCACGTTGAGGACGAGCGGCGCCCGCTTGGCGCGCGCGAACGCGATCGCCGCGCCGGCCAAAAAGAGCGGCGGCGACTCGCAGACGACCACGTCGGCCGGGCCGCTGAGGGGCGCCCCGGCGAGGGCGGAGGCGGCGAGCGAGGCGTGGTTGGCGAGGCGGCGCGCGAAGCCGTGATTCGGCGTCGGGTAGATCGCGGTACGGACGACCCTGACCGGCCCATCGCGCTCGATCAGGTAGGGGCGGTTCGAGTACGGCATGCGGATCTTGCCGTCCGGGTAGTTGGGAAAGCCGGTCTGCACGGCGACCGTCGCGCCGCGGTCGGACAGCGCGTGCGCGAGGGCCGAGATGCGCGCCTGAGGCGCGCCCACCTCGGGCGGGTAGTAGTGGGTCAGAAAGCAGATCCTCACGGGCGACGCGAGGTTAGAGGCTGGAGGCGGCCTCTAAGGCGACGGCGCGGGGCGCGGGCCGTCGCCCTTGTCGTGGCGGCGCTCGCGGCGTTCCCCGGAGCAGCCCACGCCCAGGTGCCGAGCACGGACCCGGAGATCGGCAGCCCGTCGGAGGCGGTCTACGGCATCCCGCTCGAGGAGGCACGACGCGACGCGGCTCCGCGCGGAGTGCCCGGATCGGCGATCCGCACGGAGAACACGGGCGGCTCCTCGGGCCGCGTGCCCGGGCGCCGCGGCGGGCTTCTCGCGCGGGACCCGGACATCGACCCCGAACGGCTCGCGCAGCGACGACAGCAGCGCCGCCGCGAGGCGGTCCAGGTGGCCACCCGCATGTCCGGCGACCCCTCCGCAACGGGCACCACGGTGCTGATCGTGCTGCTGGTCGCGATCGCGCTCGGCGGCGGGCTGATGGCCGGGCGGCTGCTCTCGTGGCGACCAGGGCCGTGAGCGGCAGCCTGCTCGTCGGCGCCATTCAACCTGACGTTGTCCGCGGATATCGCGGCTAACGTCAGGCTCGGCGATCCAGGTAGCGTGACGAACGCGTGACCACCCGCCCCGATGACACTCTGCTCTGGGAGCCCACCGCGGAGGCGAAGGAGCGCGCTTCGCTCACACGCTACATGCGCTGGCTCGAGGCGGAGCGCGGGCTGTCGTTCGCCGGCTATCACGACCTCTGGCAGTGGTCGGTCACCGACCTCGAGGCGTTCTGGGGGTCGATCTGGAGCTTCTTCGAAGTGCGCGCGTCGTGCCCCTACGAGCGCGTGCTCGGGTCCCGCTCGATGCCGGGGGCGACGTGGTTCGAGGGCGCCAAGCTGAGCTACGCCGAGCACGTCTTCCGCGGCAAGCCCGACGACGGCGTCGCGCTGGGGCATGCGTCGGAGCTGCGCGAGCGCGGCGAGGTCACCTGGGCCGAGCTGCGCGGGCAGGTCGCGCGGATCGCGGCAGGCCTGCGCGGGCTCGGCGTGCAGCGCGGCGACCGCGTCGTCGCCTACATGCCGAACGTGCCCGAGACGCTCGCGGCGTTCCTCGCCTGCGCCAGCATCGGCGCGACCTGGTCGAGCTGTTCCCCGGACTTCGGCGCCAAGAGCGTCGTGGACCGCTTCGCCCAGATCGAGCCGAAGGTGCTGTTCGCGGTCGACGGCTACCGCTACAACGGTCGCGACTTCGATCGCCTCGACACCGTCGCGAGTCTCGAGCGCGCGATGCCGTCGCTCGAGCGGACGGTCGTGCTGCCCTACCTCGACGACCAACCCGATCTCGGCCGGCTGGAGCGTCCGCTCGCCTGGGACGAGCTGCTCGCCTCGGGCGAGGGTGCCCGCCTCGAGTTCGAGCAGCTTCCCTTCGACCACCCACTGTGGGTCCTCTACTCCTCGGGCACCACCGGCCTGCCGAAGGCGATCGTTCAGGGGCAGGGCGGGATCCTGGTGGAGCACCTGAAGAAGCTCAACCTGCACATCGACGCGCAGGCCGGCGACCGGCTGTTCTGGTTCACGACCACCGGCTGGATGATGTGGAACTTCCTCGTCGGCGGCCTCCTCACCGACGCCAGCGTGCTGCTCTACGACGGCAGCCCCGGCTACCCCGACATGGGCGTGCTGTGGGACTTCGCCACCGACGCCGGCATGACGTGCTTCGGCACCAGCGCGAGCTACATCGCCGGTTGCATGAAGGCCGGCGTCGAGCCGGCGGCGGGCCGCGACCTTAGCGCGCTGCGGAGCGTCGGATCGACGGGTTCACCGCTCGCCCCGGAGGGCTTCGAGTGGGTCTACCGTCACCTCGGGCGCGACACCTGGCTGTTCTCGACCAGCGGCGGGACCGACGTCTGCACCGCCTTCGTCGGCGGGTGCCCGCTGCTGCCGGTCCACCTCGGCGAGCTCCAGGCGCGCTCGCTGGGGGCGAAGGTCGAGGCGTTCGACGAGGAGGGGCGGCCGCTGACCGACGAGGTCGGTGAGCTCGTGATCACCGAGCCGATGCCCTCGATGCCGCTCTACTTCTGGAACGACCCGGGCGGCGAGCGCTACCACGAGAGCTACTTCGAGATGTACCCGGACGTCTGGCGCCACGGCGACTGGATCAAGATCACCGCTCGCGGCAGCGCGGTGATCTACGGGCGCTCGGACTCGACGATCAATCGTGGCGGCGTTCGTATGGGCACGAGCGAGATCTACGGCGCGGTGCTCGGACTGCCGGAGGTGGTCGACGCGCTGGTGGTGGACGTGCAGCGCGACGGCGAGGCGTGGATGCCGCTGTTCGTCGTGCTGCGCGAGGGTGCCGAGCTAGACGACGACCTTCGGGGCGAGATCGCGCGGCGGATCCGGGAGGACTGCTCTCCGCGCCACGTGCCGAACGAGGTCTTCGAGGTCGAAGAGGTTCCGCGGACGCTCAGCGGCAAGGTGCTCGAGGTGCCGGTCAAGAAGATCCTCACGGGCACGCCGGTCGACCGCGCCGCGAGCCGCGACTCGCTGCAGAATCCGGCCGCGCTCGACTTCTTCGTGGAGCTGGCGGAGCGGATCTAGCGATTTGCACTCGCGAGCCGGGCGCAGGGCTCGCGCGGGCCGGCCAAGGGCGAAAGGCCCACACCGGTGTCCGCCACCCGGCGCGGACGGATGTCCTTCTCAAAACTGGTCATCAGGGAAGACTTGTTTGGGGACCACTTCTCGAGGGAGTGATCGCATCGGCCCCGTCAGCGGGATGGCACGCGCGATCGCGCTAGCTTTCCCGACCGGAGGCAGGAGAGTTGGCGACGACACCAAAGCGCGACCCCCGCGTCCTGGCGATCGACGCCGGCGGGACGATGACCGACACGTTCATCGTGGACGAGTCCGGGTCGTTCGTCGTCGGCAAGGCGCAGACGACCCCCGAGGACGAGTCCACCGGCTTTATGGCGTCGGCCGAGGACGCGCTCGGCCAGTGGGGCTCGAGCCCCACCGAGGCCTTCCCCGGCATCGCCTCGGGCGTCTACTCGGGCACCGCGATGCTCAACCGCCTGCTGTCGCGCACGGGCCGCGAAATCGGGGCGATCGTCACCGCCGGCCAGGAGGACTACCTGCGGATCGAGCGCGGCATTCAGACCTATCTGGGCTTCTCATACTCCGACCGCCTCCACATAGCGACCCACTACCACAACCCCCCGCTCGTGCCGCGCGAGCGCGTCTTCGGGGTGCGTGGACGCGTGGACGTGATGGGACAGGAGATCCTGCCGTTGCGCGAGGAGGATGCGCGCGAGGCCGCGGCCACGCTGCTCGACGCCGGCGTCGAGGGCATCTGCGTATGCCTGCTGTTCTCCTACCGCAACGCCGAGCACGAGATCCGGACCGCCGAGATCGTCGAGGAGGTCAAGGCCGAGCGCGGCCTCGACGGCGAGGTGCAGGTGTTCGTCTCATCGGAGCTCTACCCGCTGCGGCGCGACCTCCCGCGGTTGAACTCGACTCTGATCGAGGCCTACGCCGCCGAGCCGTCGCGCGGCTCGATGCAGCGGGTGCGCGACCGCACCAAGACCGAGGGCGCGGGCTTCGAGTTGCGCGTGATGGCCGCGCACGGCGGCACGATCTCGATCGACGCGAAGGAGCTCGCCACGACGCTCGTGTCCGGGCCGATCGGCGGCGTCGTCGGCGGTCAGGCGCTCGCCGAGCGGGTGGGGATCCCGAACGTCCTGTGCACCGACATCGGCGGAACCTCGTTCGACATCGCGCTGATCACCGACGGCCGCTTCGACATCACGCCGACGCCGGACGTGGCGCGCTTCATGCTCAACATGCCTCTGGTTCGGGTCGACTCGATCGGCGCCGGCACCGGCTCGTTCGTGCGCGTCAACCCCAACTCGAACCGCCCGGAGCTCGGGCCCGACTCGGCCGGCTCGAAGATCGGGGTGAGCTGGCCGGAGGGAGGGCTTGAGACCGTTTCGGTCACCGACCTCGATGTCGTGCTCGGCCGCGTCAACCCGGACTACTTCCTCGGCGGCGAGGTCACGCTCGATCCCGAGCGCGCGCGCCACGAGGTCGATCGCCAGGTGGGAGAGCCGCTCGGCCTCGAAGTCGAGGACGCGGCCGCCGGCGTGATCGAGCTGTTCGAGCAGACGCTCAAGAACGAGGCCGTGGGCCGCGTGCTCGGCAAGGGCTACTCGCCGGCCGACTACGCGCTGCTCTGCTACGGCGGTGGCGGGCCGCTGCACGTGGCCGGCTACACGGAGGGCGTCTTCTATCGCGAGGTGCTGGTGCCGGCCTGGGCGGCCGGCTTCTCCGCGTACGGCTGCGCGTGTGCCGACTTCGAGTACCGCTACGACCAAACCGTCGACATGCCGATCCAGCCGACCGCCGACGACATGGAGAAGGCCGGCATCGGCTTCCTGATCACGAGCACCTGGCAGGAGCTCGAGGAGCGGGTGGCCGGCGAGTTCGAGAAATCCGGCGTCGAACGCGACGCGATCGCGTTCACGCACCTGGTCCGCATGCAGTACTACGGGCAGCTCAACGACGTGGAGATCGTCTCGCCGCACGCGG
>JBPCPH010000078.1:0-2794 GCA_050999415.1 Thermoleophilaceae bacterium | reverse complement strand
GAGCTGGTCGAGCGCGGTCGGGAGACCGCGTTCGAGGGAGAGGTCGTCGGGCTGATCGGCGCCGGCGCGTTCGTCCGCTTCGGCGAGGGCGGGTTCGAGGGCATGCTCCCGGCACGGCAGGTGCGCGACTGGTGGGACCTCAACGAGGAGGGCACGATGCTCGTGGCCGAGCGGTCGGGGCGCACGATCAAGCTCGGCGACTCGGTCACCGTGGCCGTCAGCCGGGTGGACCCGCTTCGCGGCCGGGTGGACCTGGTCGCCGCGGGCGAGTGAGCCCGCCGCCGGAAGGACGCCGCCCCGGCTCCGCCCTGCCGGCCGGAGAGGGGCTCCGCAGGCGGGCGCGCGATCGCTCGCGCGCGTCGGTGAGGAGCGGCCGCGAGCGCCTGGTGGCGAGCGCGCGCCCGATCGTGCACACCGCCGTGGCGGCGCCGCTGGCCTGGCTCGTCGCGACCGAGCTGCTCGGGCACGAGCAGCCGTTCTTCGCGCCGATCTCGGCGGTCGTCACGCTCGGGTTGACGATCGGCCAGCGTGGACGGCGCGCCGTGGAGATCGCTTTCGGAGTCGCCCTTGGGATCGCGATCGCCGACACGCTGGTGCTCGCCGTCGGCACCGGCACGCTCCAGATCGCGCTGGTCGTGGCGCTCGCGATGATCGCTGTGCGGCTCGTGGGCGGCGGCCCCTTCGTGGCGTCGCAGGCGGCGGTGTCCGCCGTGCTCGTGGCGACCCTGCAGCCGCCCACGGACGGGTTCACGTTCGACCGCTTCGGCGACGCCCTGGCCGGCGGGGGAATCGCTCTCGCGGTCGCGGCGCTGGTGCTGCCGGTCGACCCCGTCGAGCTGATCCGGCGCATGTCGCAACCGGTGCTGCTCGAGCTCGCCGCCGTCCTCGACGATGTCGCGGCCGCGCTCGAGTCGCGCGACTCGGAGCTCGCCGAGCGCGCGCTGGTGCGGGCGCACGACAGCGACGCCCTGTTGGCGGAGCTCGACGAGGGGGTGGCGGCGGCGCGCGAGTCCGCGCGGATGTCGGTGAGCAGGCGCCACTCGCGTTCGCTCGTCACGGCGTACGCGGAGTCCATGCGCAATCTCGACCTGGCGGTCGGCAACGTCCGCGTGGTGGCGCGCGGCGCCCTGCGGGCGATCTCGCTCGACGACCGCACGCCCGCCGACCTGCTCGTCGCGTTGCACCAGCTCGCGGAGGCCGTGCGCGGCATCGGCTCCGCGCTCGAGGGAGCGGAGCCCACGTCGAGCGACGCGGGAGAGGCGGCGCGCCGCGCCGCCGCGAGCGCCAACGCGGCGCTCGAGGAGACCGGCAACATGTCGGCGCTGCACCTGATCGGTCAGGTCCGCTCGACGGCTGTTGACCTGCTACGCGTACTGGGCGCGGATCGGGCGAGCGCGATCGAGGACGTGCGCAGCGTGGAAGACGGCGGATAATCAGGCCATGGCCCGCAGGCGCGGAAAGCGAAAGGCGGCGCCCGGCGACGTCGCGACGAACCGCCAAGCCCGGTTTCGCTACAACCTGCTCGAGACCTGGGAGTGCGGCATCGCGCTCCAGGGCTCGGAGGTCAAGTCGCTGCGCGCCGGCAACGTGCAGTTGAAGGACGGCTACGCCGCGGTGCGCGACGGCGAGGTCTGGCTCCACAACGTCCACATCGCGCCCTACCCGGCCGCGGCGCGCGACAACCACGAGCCGGAGCGCCCGCGCAAGCTGCTGATGCACCGGCGTGAGATCGAGCGGCTGATCGGCAGTACCCACGAGCGCGGGCTGACGCTCGTCCCCACGCGAGTTTACTTCGCCGGGCCGAACGCGAAGGTCGAGATCGCGCTGGCGCGCGGCAAGGACCTCTACGACAAGCGCCGCGACATCAAGGAGCGCGACCAGCGGCGCGAGATCGAGCGGGCGCTGGCCGAGAGCGGGCGGTAGGCGCAGAACTGCATCACTTTTCGGGCTGGTACGGTGCCGGATCTCTAACACCGGGTGAGCGGGGTCGCCGACCGGGCCCCGCGGCGCGCCGGCGGCACGCGCGAAGCGCGGCCGGGGAGGAAGCGGAGTGCGGACAGGAAAGGACCGGCGCCGCGCCGCCGCGGCGCATCCGACCTCGCCGCGGATCGCGCTGACGTTCGCGCTCGCCGCGGCGGTGGCGGCGACGCTGGCGCTGCCGGCGGACGCGCTCGCGCGACCGCACAAGGCCGGCCTCGACCGCGCGCTCGAGCGCACGCCGATCATCGTCAAGAACGCCTACAAGCAGCTGCCGCCGATGGGGCGCCGCGGGCAGATGGGCAACAACCTGCCCGGCGAGGGCGGCGGCGGCTTCCAGCTCGCCGACCAGCAGCTCGGCGACCTGTACGTCCGGTCCGGGCTCGTCTACGGCCGGCCGAAGGTGATCGCGCGCGGCTTTCGCGCCTTCGACTACGCCTTCCGGCGCCAGCAAGGCGACGGCAGCCTGCCCGAAGACCAGACCGAGGGCTACGCCTTCTTCGTCGAGGCGGTGGCGCACTCCGCGCTGCTGCTCCAGAAGTCGCGCTATGCGGGGCGTTTCCGCGGCAAGCTCAGGTCGTACCGCCACAAGCTCGAGCGCGCCGCCCGGCACATGATCACGCCGGCGGCCTTCGGCGAGTTCAAGGGCCGCAACTCGAGCTACACGCACAGCGGCTACAGCGTGGGGATGGCCCTGACGCTGACCGGCAAGCTCGTCCACAGCGGGACGTTTCGGCGCTTCGGTCGCAGCGCGATCAAGGCCGCGCTGGACAACCAGCGCCAAAACGGCGTCAACCCCGAGCTCGGCGGCTACGAC
>JBPCPH010000037.1:0-5468 GCA_050999415.1 Thermoleophilaceae bacterium | reverse complement strand
GGGCGGCGGAGGCGCGGACCGGCGGAGGCGGCGGCCCGGCGAAGGCGGTCGCGGCGCCCCTGGCGGCAAGGGCGCATCGCGGGCGCGAGCGCGGCCGGACCGCGCGGAGCGCGCCGCTAGGCTCTACGCGATGGCTTCGAGACGCCAAATCTGGGTCGGAGGCGTCCCGATCGGGGGCGGCGCGCCGGTCGCGGTGCAGTCGATGACCAAGACCGAGACGGCCGACTACGACGCCACGATGCGCCAGATCCGGGCCGTGGCGGACGCCGGCGGCGACCTCGTACGGGTCGCGGTTCCGCGCGAGAAGGACGTGGACGCGCTCAAGCGAATCGTCGTGGAGTCGCCGATCCCGGTGATCGCGGACATCCACTTCAACTACACGCTTGCGCTGAAGGCGATCGACGCCGGCGCTCACTGCGTCCGGCTCAACCCCGGCAACATCGGCGGCCCGGACAAGGTCGCGGAGGTGGCCGAGCGCGCCACGCGCGCGGGCACGCCGATGCGGATCGGCGTCAACTCGGGATCGCTTCCCAAGCACCTGCACGAGCTGGAGCGCGAGAGCCCCATCGAAGCGCTGGTCAGCGCCGCGGTCGAGTTCGTCGAGCTGATGGAGCGGCTCGAGTTCGAGGACTTCAAGGTCTCGATCAAGTCCACCAGCGTGCCCAACACGATCGCGTCGAACAGGCTGCTCTCGGAGCGGATCGACTACCCGCTCCACCTGGGCATCACCGAGGCCGGCACCAAGTGGTCGGGCTCGCTCAAGTCCGCGGTCGGTCTCGGGACGCTGCTCGCCGACGGGGTGGGCGACACGATCCGGATCTCGCTCTCGACGTTCCACGCCGAGGAGGAGGTCAAGGTCGCCTGGGAGATTCTCAAGGCGCTCAAGCTTCGCGAGCGCGGGCCGGTCCTGATCGCGTGTCCCACCTGCGGCCGGCTCCAGTTCGACATGGACACGGTCGTGGTGGAGATCGAGAAGCGGCTCGAGTCCTACGAGGAGCCGATCGAGGTCGCGGTGCTCGGCTGCGCCGTCAACGGGATCGGCGAGGCGTCGCACGCCGATTTCGGCATCACCGGCGCGAAGAACGAGGGGCTCATCTTCGCCGAGGGCAAGCCGCTGCGCAAGGTTCCGCAGGACAGGCTCGTCGACGAGCTGTTCGTCGAGATCGACCGCTCGCTCGAGCGCGGCCGGACCGAGGCCGACGCCGACCAGGCGCGCGAGGGAGCGGACTGGCTGCGTCGCATCGAGGATGAGAACGCCGGCGAGCTGACCCCGGAGCGGATCGCCGCGATGGAGGCGGCGGCCGCACGCGCGCCCGATGGCGAGGAGTCCGAGGCCGCAACGAGCGTCCTGGCCGCCGAGCCCTCCGGGGAGGACGAGCACGTGAGGCTCGACGAGGCGGTCTCGCCGACTGCCGGCCGGCGCTTCACGAGGGCCTGAGCCGGGCCCCGGACGGCAGTCCGAGACGCACGCCGCGCGCTAATAGACTCGGCGCGTGACCCGCCTGAGCGGCTATTTCCTACCCACGGTCAAGGAAGCGCCGGCGGACGCCGAGGCCGTCTCGCACAAGCTGCTGGTGCGCGCCGGGCTGGTGCGCCAGCTCGGCGCCGGCATGTGGAGCTTCCTGCCGGCGGGCTGGCGCACGCACCGCCGCGTCGAGCAGGTGATCCGCGAGGAGCTCGACGCGATCGGAGCGCAGGAGATGCTCCTGCCGGTGCTGAACCCGGCCGAGATCTGGCGCCGCACGGGCCGCCTCGAGATCGAGGAGCTCTTCAAGCTCCAGGACCGCCGCGGCACGGAACTGGCGCTCGCCATGAGCCACGAGGATCCGCTGACGTACCACGTGGCGCGCGAGGTGCGCTCCTACCGTGACCTGCCGCTGATCCTCTACCAGTTCCAGGTCAAGGAGCGCGATGAGCCGCGCCCCCGAGCCGGCGTGCTGCGCACGCGCGAGTTCGTCATGAAGGACTCCTACAGCTTCGACCGCGACCCCGACGGCCTCGGACGCGCCTACGAGCTCCACACCGGCGCCTACGACCGAATCTTCGACCGCTGCGGGCTGCGCTGGTACCGCGTCGAGTCGGACGTGGGGATGATGGGCGGGTTCGGCGCGCACGAGTACATGGCGCCGTGCGCCGCCGGGGAGAACGAGGTTGCGCTCTCCGACGCCGGCTACGCGGCCAACGTCGAGGTCGCGAGCGCCGAGGCGCAGCCGGTCGAGGGACTGCCGGAGCCGCTTCCCGAGCCGGAGGCGGTCGACACGCCGGGTAGCGCAAAGATCGACCAGGTCGCCGCGGTGCTGGACGTTCCGGCGGGCGCGCTGCTGAAGGCGATCCCGGTCGTCGCCGACGATCGCGGCCCCGTGCTGTGCCTGGTCCGGGGGGACCATCGCCTCAACGAGGTCAAGCTTCGGAACGCGCTCGGCACCGCCGCGCGGACGGCGAGCGAGGACGAGGTCGAGCGGCTGTTCGGCGCCCCGCCCGGGTTCATCGGCCCGGTCGGGGCAGGCACCGCGATCGTGGCCGACGAGGCGCTGCGCGGCGCCCGCGGCATGGTGGCGGGCGCCAACCGGCCCGACGCGCACCTGCGCGGTGTCGAGCCCGGGCGCGACTTCGAGCCCGAGTGGGCGGACATCCGCGCGGTCGAGGCCGGCGACCGCTGCCCGGCGGGCGCGGTGATCACGATCGAGCCCGCGATCGAGGTGGGGAACATCTTCAAGCTCGGCACGCGCTACTCGGAGCCGCTCGGCGCGACCTACCTCGACGAGGACGGGCGGGAGCGGCTCGTCTGGATGGGCTCCTACGGGATCGGGCCGGCGCGCGTGATGGCGGCCGCCGTCGAGCAGTACGCCGACGAGCAGGGCATCTCCTGGCCGCGGTCGATCGCGCCCTTCGACGTCGAGCTCGTCGGGCTCGGCAAGGACGGCGATCAGGCGCGCGGAGTGGCCGACCGGCTCTACGACGAGCTCCGCGAGGAGGGCCTCGAGGTGCTCTACGACGATCGCGCCGACGCCAGCGCGGGCGAAAAGTTCGCCGACGCCGAGCTGCTCGGGTGCCCGCTGCGGGTCACCGTCGGCCGGCGCGGGCTCGAGGCGGGCGAGCTGGAGGTGCAGGTGCGCCGGGGGCGCGAACGGTCCGCGGTGGCGCTCGAAGGCGCGGGAAAGGAGGTGCGCGAGCTGTGGCGCGCGCTTCCCTGACCAAGCGCCGGCTGGTCGGGCTCGACCGCTCGACGACGGCGCCGGAGACGCTCAAGGGACAGCCGCTGCGGCCTTTCACGGTGCCGAACGTGGTCGGCTTCGTCAGGCTGGGACTCGTGCCCGTGTTCCTCGCGCTGGCCCTCGGCTCGGGGGACGGGCGCGCTACCTCGGCGGCGGTCCTCTACGCGGTGATCGGCGCGAGCGACTACCTCGACGGCCTGCTCGCCCGCCTCACGGGCCAGTACAGCCGCCTCGGCGCCCTGCTCGACCCGCTCGTGGACCGGCTCTACGTCCTCTCCGGCGTGATCGTCACCTGGCACTTCGAGCTCCTGCCGCGGTGGGCGCTGGCGATCCTCGCGGGCCGCGAGGTCATGATCATGGGCCTCACCTCGATCGCGCTCAGGCGCGGGCGCGACCTCGAGATCAGCACGCTGGGACGGTGGGCGGTGTGGCCCACGATGTTCTCGATCTTCCTGGCGATGGTCGCCGAGACCTGGCTCTCGACCGCGCTGCTGCTGGTTGGAGTGGGGATGACTCTGGTCGCCACCGGGCAGTACGTGGCCGCCCTACGCGGCGGCGACGACTACGCGCAGCACTCACCCTCAACCTCGGCTTGACCCCCGGGGTATAGTCGACATCGTGAGCATGCACTGCCCCGAGTGCGGGTTCGTCAACACGGAGGGCGCCAACTACTGCCAGAAGTGCGGCGCGTTCCTCGGCGACGTGGGACCGCCCACGTCCGACACCACGGTGGCCTACCAGGTGACCGACACCGGCGAGCAGAAGCCGGTGGACCTGGACAAGATCGCCGCGGAGGGGGCGACGCTCGTCATCCGCTCCGGCGGGGGGCGGGCGGGGGAGACGTTCGCCCTCGACGGCGAGCGAACGCCCATCGGCCGCAGCCCGGACTCCGAGGTGTTCCTCGACGACGTCACGGTCTCGCGCAACCACGCGCTGCTGGTCCGGCGCCGCGACGGGATCTACATCGACGACCTCGGTTCCCTGAACGGCACCTACGTCAACCGCGAGCGGATCGAGTCGCACAGGCTCGTGGACGGCGACGAGCTCCAGGTCGGCAAGTACAAGCTGAGCTACCTCGAGCGATGAGCGCGGAGGTCGAGCCGGCCGGAGACGAGAGCGGCGCAGCCGCCGGAGCCGGCGACGAGGGGCGAGCCCCGCGGACGAAGTCGCTGACGATCGGCGCCGTCGTGAAGCAGCTCGGGCGCGAGTTCCCGGACAGCTCGATCTCGAAGATCCGCTACCTCGAGGACCAGAAGCTGCTGTCGCCGCGCCGGACGCGCGGGGGGTACCGCCTCTACACGCCCGCCGACCTCCAGCGGCTGCGGACGATCCTGCGGCTCCAGCGCGACGAGTTCCTCCCTTTGCGGGTGATCCGCCAGGAGCTGGCGGCCGGCCGCTCCGAGCCGGACGTCGCGCAGGGCGGGGGCGCCGACGGGCGCACGCTGCGGCGGGCGACGGTCGCGGTCAAGGGACAGGCCGCCAGCTACCGCATGGGCGACGTGATCGAGGACACCGGCGCCGACCAGTCGCTCGTCCGCGAGCTCGAGGACTTCGGGGTGATCAAGGGCCAGAAGCGCGACGGTGACACCTACTACGACGACACCGAGAAGGAGATCATCAGGGCGGTCTGCGAGCTGGCTCGCTTCGGAGTTGGCGGGCGCAACCTGCGCGTCTTCCGGACCTCGGCCGACCGTGAGGCGGCCCTGCTCGAGCAGATCCTCGCCCCGGCGCTTCGCTCCCGCAACGCCGAGCGGCGCAAGGAGGCGGTCGAGGCGCTCGAGAACCTAGCGGCGATCGCGTCGCACCTGAAGCACCTTTTGCTGGTCCGCGACCTCCGCCGGATCACTTCCTAGCCGCGGTGGACTTCGCCCGGCTACGTCATCGGTCACTCGCGTGCAAAGCACGCGTCGCTCCCTGCTTCCGCGCCGGACTCGCCCCCCTCGGCTAGGTCCGCCAACCGGCCGCTGCCGATCGACCTGGGCAACTACATCCGCGACGTCCCCGACTTCCCGCGCCCGGGGATCGTCTTCAAGGACGCCACGCCGCTGCTGCTCGACGCTGCGGCGCTGCGGAGTGCGGTGGAAGCGCTGGCCGAGCACGCGGTCGACCGTGACGTGGCGCTCGTGGTGGCGGCGGAGGCGCGCGGGTTCGTCCTCGGCGGCGCCCTGGCGGAGCGGATCGGAGCGGGCTTCATCCCGGCCCGCAAGCCGGGCAAGCTCCCTGCCGAGGTGTCGGCCGTCGAGTACGCGCTCG
>JBPCPH010000026.1:0-2548 GCA_050999415.1 Thermoleophilaceae bacterium | reverse complement strand
ATTGTTAGGGTGCCCTTATTCGTCTCGGCGCGGGACACGGGGCCGCGGGCTTCGCGGAGGTCTGGGCCGCGCGGGCTTGGAACGTCTTCAACGAGGGACGGCCGTTCTCGGTCGTCTACCCGGTGCTGGTGCTGTTCGCCGCCGCGCCGCTGGGGCTGGCCCCGGAGGGCAGCCTGCTCGCGGCGATCGCCGGCTCGGTCGGGCTGGCGCTGGTGCTCGCCGGCTGGTCCTTCCCGCTGCGGGGCCGGGCCCTGCTGTGGCTTGCGCTCGTCGCCTCGGTTCCGCTGCTCGAATCGTGGCGCGCGCCGGGGCTACTCGCGGGCGCACTCGCCGGCTACGCGGTCTTCACCGTCTTCCTCTGGGGCACGCTCTACTACCGGCTGAGGACCGACGCCCCCTGGACCAACTTCCTGCGCTTCTGGCGTCTCGTCCTCACGAACTCGGACCCGACCAGCGGCAACGCGCTGGAGCAGGTTCCGAAGCTCGTGATGGCGCTCTCCGCCGGAGCGCTCGTGGCCGAGGAGCCGACAGGCGGCTCGCTCGCACGGGTCGCGGCCGCGGCTCTCCTGGTCGCGGCGCTCGGGGCGCTCGCCTGGCGGGCGTTCGCGCGCGATCGCCTGCCGACGTACCCCCGCCGCTCGGCCCCCGCCGCGCCCGGCCCGGCGCTGGCCCGCCGCGTCTACGTGATCGTGGTGGACGGGCTGAACCGCGAGCGGCTCTGGCAGGCGGATGCACCGGTCATGGACCGCCTGGCGCGAGAGGGCACCGAGTACCTGGCCGTGGAACCTGCCTATCCGGCGCGGACGGTCGTCTGCTTCTCGTCGATGTTGACCGGCGCGGCCCCCGCCGAGCACGGGATGAGATCGAACTTCGCGCCGCGCCTCGGCGTGCAGCGCGAGTCGATCTTCGACGTCCTGCGCCGCGTTGGCAAGCGCGGCCGCCTGGTGGGGATCGCCCACCTCCTCGATCCGTTCGGGCCCGAGGTCGTTCGCTCGGTGACCGCGGTCCAGCCGACGGCCGAGATCGACCGCTCGCTCGTACGTGCGGCGCGTGAGGTCGTCGAGGACGAAGACCCCGACCTGCTGGTGCTCCAGCTGCTCGCCGCCGACCAGCTCGGCCACGTGCGCGGAACCCGCAGCAACGAGTACCTGACGCAGATCGCCGACACCGACCGCCATGTGGAGGGGTTCCTCGAGTGGCTCGCCGAGCGCGGGAAGCTCCACGACGCGACCGTGGTCCTCATGGCAGACCACGGCCAGGGTCGCGGCATCGGGGGCCACGGCCACCTCGACTGCGGAGAGTCGCCGGTGCCGTTCGTGGTATGGGGGGAGGGAGCGACTCCCGGCGCCGTGAGCGACGAGCCGCGCTCTGTACTCGAGCTCGCTCCGACGATCGCCGCGCTGCTCGGCGTCGAGGTGCCGGAGGCGGCGCGCGGCAGGCCGCTCGTGCCGGCGCTCGACTCGGCGATCGCGGCCTCGGCGGCGGCCGCGCCTGCCGATCGCGTCTTGGCGATCGTGCTCGCTCGCGACGAGGAGGCGACGATCGCCGATGTAGTCGAGAGGTTGCCGAGCGAAGCTTGCGGTCTACCCGTCGATGCGGTGGTGATCGATGACGGCTCCCGGGACCGGACGCCGGAGCTCGCGCGTGCGGCGGGCGCGGATGTCACCTCCCACGGGCGCTCCCGCGGGGTGGGGGCGGCGCTTCGCACCGGGCTCGAGCACGCGCGCGACCGCGGCTACGCGGCGGCCGTCTACCTCGACGGCGACGGCGAGTACGACCCCGCCGATTTCGCGCGGCTGCTCGACCCGATCGCACGCGGCCGGGCGGAGTACGTGCTCGGCTCACGCTTCCTCGGCCGCCGCGAGGGGATGAGCTGGCACCGAGCACTGTCGAACCGGGGCGCGAGCGCGATCGTCGGGACGCTGATCGGGAGCGTGGTCTCGGATGCCCAGACGGGCTACCGCGCGTTCGGCCGCCGCGCGCTCGCCGCCGCCGAGATCGCCCACGACTACAACTACGCGCAGGTGCTGACGCTGTCGCTGTGGGGCGCCGGCATCGTGGCGGTCGAGGTGCCGATCTCCTATCGTCGCCGCGGCGCCGGGCGCTCGTTCGTCCGCTACCCGGAGTACCTGCGGCGGGTGGCGCCGGCGGTGTGGCGCGCGTGGCTGAGAGCGAGGCGACGTCGCACGGCTCGGCCGGGGCCGCCTCCAGCCGGCGTCAGGATCCGAAGCGACCGCGATCCTCGGTCGGACCCCGCGTCGATCGCCGTCGATGAAGTGCGGTAGCCGCGCCGCCGGCGCGGAGCCATGTGTCGGTTGCGAAGTGGTCCTCAAGTGAGACTTGTTCGATGACCACGTCTGAGAAGCGGTATCGATGCGCGCTGGGGCCCGGCTGACCAAGGCCGACGCGGGCGGACGCGCGCCCGGTCGCCAGCGCCCGAAGCGCGGAGTCTCAGGTGCCCCCAGGCGACAAGCCCGCCTTCCGTGCACGCTGAGTCGGCCTCCCGAGTCCGATGAGCAGCATCGCCAGCAACGCTGCGACGGCGCCG
>JBPCPH010000007.1:0-10614 GCA_050999415.1 Thermoleophilaceae bacterium | reverse complement strand
ACGGCTCGCCCTCCGCGGCGCCCGCGAGCTCCAGCGCGAGCGTGGCCGCCCCCAGCATCCCCGCTTCGTCACCGAGCCCGGCGGCGACGACGCGGACGTGCCGGCGCCCGGGCACCAGCGTGCGCTCGGTCACGACCTCCCGCGCGGGGCCCAGCAGCAGCTCGCCGGCGGCCATGACCCCGCCTCCGACGATCACCACGTCCGGGTTGAAGGCGTTGACGAGACCCGTGATGCCGGCGCCGAGCATTCGCCCCGCGTGGTGCATGACCGCTCCCGCAGCCGGGTCGCCCGCGATGGCGGCCTCCGTCACGAGCGCGCCGGTGATCGCGCGTCCGTCGGCGAGCGCGAGCCCCAGGAGCGAGTCGGGCGACTCGCGGGCGGCGATCGCCCCGTCGCGGGCGAGCGCGCTTCCAGACACCAGCGCCTCGAGGCAGCCGCGCCCCGGGCAGTGGCCGAAGCACTCGGGCCCGTCCACGTCCACGACCATGTGCCCGAGCTCCGCGCCCGCCCCGACGCTGCCGCGGTAGACGCGGTCGTCGAGCACTAGGCCGCCGCCGATACCGGTGCCGAGCGTCAGCAACACCACGTTGCGGTCTCCCCGCGCCGCCCCGTGGCGATGCTCGGCGACCGCGGCGGCCGTGGCGTCATTTTCCACCGACACGGGAAGCCCGAGGCGCTCGGACATGAGCTCGCGGAACGGGACGCCCTCGAGCGGAAGGTGGACCGAGCTCAGCGAGCTGCCATCGCGGCAATCCACGAGCGAAGGGATCCCGAAGCCGACGGCCTCGACTTCCGGCGTCGCGCGCCGCGCCTCCTCGACGGCCGCGGCCATTGTCTCGAGCACCTCGTCGCGACCGCCCCCCGCCCAGAGGCGGCGCACCCGGTGGTGGACGGACATCCGCTCGTCCACGACCCCGGCGAGGAGCTTCGTCCCGCCGGCGTCGACTCCGATGACTCGCCTCCCCGACATGCGAGGACGGTATATCTCTCCAGATGTCCCAGCGCCCCAACCCCCCGGGCGGCGAGGGCGGCGCCTCGCCCCCGACCCCGCCGAGCGCCCCCCAGGGCGGGAGGGGACGGCCCGACTACAAGGTCTACCGCTCGAGCGGCCCGCTCTCGCGCTTCAGGCTCGGCGACCGCCTCCGCCTGCGCCGCTCCCGCGGCGAACGATCGCCCGGCGGCGAGGAGCGCCGCCGCATCACCCCGGGCCGCGTCCTCAAAATCGTCCTCGCGCTGGCGCTGGCCTGGGTCGTCGTCTCGGGCATCCTGTTCCTCGTCAGCGCCCAGACGACGCGGGGCGTCACCGACCGGGCCGAGGAGGCGCTCTCCGGAGAGGGCAACCTTCTCACCGGCAGCACGATCCTCGTGCTCGGCTCCGACGAGCGCTCGCAGCGGGTCCAGGAGCAGCTCGAGGCGATGGGGCAGGACCCCGGGGAGGGAGGAAGGGCCGACAGCATCCTGCTGCTGCACGTGGGCTTCGGCAGCGTGCAGCGCCTGTCGATCCTGCGCGACTCGTTCGCCGAGATCCCCAACCACGACTCGCAGAAGATCAACGCGGCGTACTTCCTGGGCGGCCCGTCGCTGATGATCAGGACCGTCGAGGGCTTCCTCGGCAACGGCCTGCAGATCGACCACCTGATCGAAGTCAAGTTCGCCGACTTCCCCGAGCTGATCGACGCCCTCGGTGGCGTGGACGTCACCACCGAGAACGAGATCTGCGCGGAGGGCTTCGACGGGGCCGGCGAAGGCTTCGACCTCGCACGGGGCGACCATCACCTGAACGGCGTCGACGCGCTCACGTTCGCGCGTGTGCGCAGCAACCCATGCGCCCCCGAGGAGGACGATCGCGCCCGCGCCGCCCGCCAGCAGGAGGTGCTCTCCGGCATCCGGTCGCAGGCGCTGTCGCCGACCACGTTCCTGCGGCTCCCGTGGGCGAGCTGGGAGGCGCCGCGCGCGATCCGCACCGACCTCCAGGGGCCCGGTCTCGCGGCCCTGTTCGGCGACCTGCTCACCGGCGGCACCGGGGAGACCACCGTGCTCGAGCCGACCGGCCCGGCCAACGGGGACGGCAGCCTGCCGATATCCGAGGAGGCCAGGGCGCAGGCGGCGGACGACCTGCTCGGTCGCTAGGCGGGAGCGCTCAGTCGGACGATGACGTCTTCGAGCTCGACTCCGAAGACTTGGCCTTCCCGCCCTGCGAGCCACCCTCGCCCTTCGAGGCGCCCTCGCCCTTCGAGGTCGAGCCGCCGGGGTCGGAGCCATTCTTCTTCGCGTCGGAGTCGTCGGACCCGCGCCCCTTGCGCGCGTAGTCGGTCGTATAGAAGCCGGAGCCCTTGAAGTGGATGGCGACCTGGTGCATCACGCGCTGGACCTTGGCGTCGCAGCTCGTGCAGACCGTCACGGGGTCGTCTGCCATCCGCTGGAGCGTCTCGAAGGTGTGTCCACGGTCGCAGCGGTACTCGTAGATCGGCATGGCAGTCCAATTATAGGAGTGCCAATCGGCGTCACCGCTGCCCCGGGAAGGGTACGAGCCGCTGGACTCCGGGCGGCCGTGCTCAGCCGTCGCGTGGCGGGCTCGGCGCGCGGAGATCGTCGAGCAGCGACACGCGGAGCGAGTGCCAGACAAGCCAGGCCGCCACGTGCTTCGGCGCCTGCGCCGCGCGCCTGGGTGCTCTGAGGGCTGCCGCGATCATCCGAGCGGGGGAATCCATAGCGGATCGTCAGGACGAATACGCGGACGCATTACCGCTATTTGCGGGCCGGCAAACGGCGGATTTCGCCGAATCGGTGATCTAGGGTTGCGGGGATGACCGCCACGACGAAGGACGCGGCGACGATGGAGAAGATCGTGGCACTCAGCAAGCGGCGCGGCTTCATCTTCCAGTCGTCGGAGATCTACGGGGGCCTCGCCTCCACCTACGACTACGGGCACTACGGCGTGCTCCTGAAGTCGAACGTCAAGGCCGAGTGGTGGCGCGCGGTCGTCCAGGAGCGCGACGACATGGTCGCCCTCGACGCCGCGATCCTGATGCACCCCACCACCTGGGAGGCGTCCGGGCACCTCGAGGGGTTCACCGACCCGCTCGTGCAGTGCCTCGGGGAGTGCAAGCGACGTTGGCGCGAGGATCACCTGCGCGAGCGGGTCGAGGCTGAGGGCGGCGACCCGGCCGCGGATTTGAGGTGCCCCGCGTGCGGCGGCGAGCTAACGCAGCCACGTCAGTTCAACCTCATGTTCGAGACGCACATGGGACCGGTCCAAGACGAGGGCTCGCGGGTCTTCCTGCGCCCCGAAACCGCGCAGGGGATCTTCGTGAACTTCAAGAACGTCCTGCAATTCGCCCGCAAGCGGCCTCCGTTCGGGATCGCGCAGGTGGGCAAGGCCTTCCGCAACGAGATCACGCCCGGGAACTTCATCTTCCGCACGCGCGAGTTCGAGCAGATGGAGATCGAGTTCTTCGTACCGCCGCCCGAGGCCGCGCAGTGGCACGAGCGGTGGATGGCCGATCGCATGGGCTGGTACACCGCCCTCGGCATCCGGTCCGACCACCTGCGCCTGCGCAAGCACGGCGAGAACGAGTTGTCGCACTACTCGAGCGCGACCTCGGACATCGAGTACCTGTTCCCGATGGGCTGGTCCGAGCTCGAGGGAATCGCCAACCGGGGGGACTTCGACCTCTCCCAGCACGCGCGCTTCTCCGGCGAGAAGCTCGAGTACGTGGACTCGGGGACCGGCGAGCGCTACGTGCCGCACGTGATCGAGCCTTCCGCCGGCGCCGACCGCGCGGCGCTCGCCTTCCTCGTCGACGGCTACGACGAGGAGCAGGTCGAGGGGCGCGAGCGCGTCGTGCTCCGGCTGCACCCGCGGCTCGCCCCGGTCAAGGTGGCTGTGCTGCCGCTCGTGAACAAGGACGGCCAGCCCGAGCGCGCGCGGGCGATCTACGAGGAGCTACGGAGGCGCATGCCGGCGGAGTTCGACACGGGCGGGTCGATCGGCAAGCGCTACCGCCGCCAGGACGAGATCGGGACGCCGTGGGGAGTCACGGTGGACCACCAGACGCTCGAGGACGACACCGTGACCCTGCGCGACCGTGACACGCTCGAGCAGTCGCGCGTCGCGATCGCGCAGCTCGGCGGCGAGCTGGAGCGGTGCCTCGCGGCGGGCTGGAAGTCGCCGAAGCCGGCCTGACTGCCCCAGAGAGGAGCCTGCGGGCGAGCGGCGCGGGCTAGTCCTGTTAGCACGACTCGCTCAGGGCGCACGTTTGATGAATCGACCACCTCATGGGGTGGAAATTCATCAATGCCGACGACGGGGAAGCCCGCGCGGCGAGGGTGCCAGGCGCTCGCCGTCCACCCCTCGTCGTACCTTCCAAGCTGGTGCAGCCGCTCGTTGAGCACTGGCCCACGCTCGGCGGAGTCGAGACCCGCGCGCTCGAGCTCGAGGGTCACGGCGCGCCTCTGCTGTTGCTCCACGGCTGGGCCGACAGCGCCGACACGTGGCGCCTGGCGCTCGACCGGCTTGCCCGCCGCGGCCGGCGCGCGCTCGCGGTGGACCTGCCGGGGTTCGGTGACGCCGCGGCGCTCGCTCCCGGCCCGATCCTCCCGCAGCTCGACGGCTTCGCGCGCGCGGCCGTCGAGTACGTCGCGCCGCAGGGCGGCGCGATCGTCTGCGGAAACTCTCTCGGGGGCTGCGTCGCCTTGCGCCTGGCCGAGCAGACCGACCTCGGCCTGGGCGGGGTCGTGCCGGTGGCCCCCGCCGGGCTCGACATGGCCCGCTGGTTCATGCTCGTCGAGCGCGACGTGGTCCTGCGGGCGCTTCTGGCCGCCCCCGTGCCGCTCCCAGGCTTCGCGGTGCGCCGCGCGGTCGGCGAGGTCTACCGACGGCTCGCGTTCGCCCATCCCGGCGGCGTCGATCCGCGCGTGGTGGCGACCTTCGCTCGGCACCTCGGCGACCGCGGTTCGGTGGCCCGCCGGCTCGCGCTCGGGCGGCGCCTGCTGCCCGAGCTCCGCTGGCCGTTTCGGCCCGAGCGGATCGCCTGTCCGGCTCTGCTCGTGTGGGGGGCGCGCGACCTGATGGTGTTCCAGACCGGCGCGCGACGGATCGTCGACGCCGTCGACGGCGCTCGACTCGTGGTGATCGACGACTGCGGCCACTGCCCCCAAATCGAGGCGACCGAGCGGCTGTGCGACCTCCTCCTGGACTTTCCCGAGCCGAGTGCTCAGCGCGCGAGCCGCTCGAGCTCCGCCTGGATCGCGCGATCCGACTCCGCGTAGCGCTCCTCCCGCCAGCGCCAGCGGGCGCCGTCGAGCATCTCGGTCCGCCCGTCGGCCAGGTGGTCCTGCACGCGCTCCACGCTCAGCTCCACCGGCACGATCCCCGGCGCCGCCTCGAGCGAGTCGGCCACGACGCGCGCCGCGCCGTGCGCCGTGAACGCGTGGCCGGCGCCGAGCATGCAGAGCGCCGCGCGCGGCTCTTCGCGCACGCGGGCGAGGGTGTCGCGCCGGCCCCCGAGCGCCAGGAGGATGCGTAGGTCGCCGGCGCGGACGGCTGTCGAGACCGGGATCGGATGCGGTCCGCTCGCGCAGAGCACGGCGGGGGTGCCGCGCTCCCAGTGCGGCAGCGCCCCGGGCGCCGGCCGGGTCACCCGTCGTCGCGGAGCAGGAAGTGCGCGGTGGCGATCCCGGCCGCGAACGCCTCGGAGCTGTCCCAGCCGGGGTCTGACAGGAGCTGCAGCGCGATCCCGTCGCCGAGTGCCAGCAGGATCGAGGCCACGGCCTCCGGCTCGCCGCGCAGCGAGACGACGCCCTCGTCGCGCTTGCGTCGCAGGACCGCGGCGATCTGCTCGCGCATCCCGCGGTAGAGATCGGCCATCGCCTGGCCCAGCTCCTCGTTGTGACGCGAGGCGGTGAACAGCTCGAAGATGAGCGCGAACGCTCCGGGGTCGCGCTCGACGAAGTCCTCGAGCGCCTCGACCAGCACCTCGACGATCGCCTCGCGCGACCGGGCGCCCGAGAGGTCCTCTTCGAGGCGGCCCATCCGGACGTCGCAGTCGTGGCGCACCACCTCGACGAGCAGCCGCTCCTTCGAGCCGAAGTAGTAATGCAGCAGTCCGCGCGACACGCCCGCCTCGCGCGCGACCTGGTCGAAGGTCGAGCCGGCGGCGCCGCGCGCGGCCACGCTGGCTCGCATCGCCTCGACGATCCGCTGCGCTTTGTCGCCGTCCACCTTCGGCCGGACAGCCGGCTGCGGGATGCTAATCGCGGCTCGCACTCGAGCCGAACCCTAGTCGCCGGCCCGCCAGCGCCGTCGAGCCCGCGGGCGGCCGCCCCTCCTTGCCGCGGCCGCCACGAAGAGGCCCAAATGAAGAGGCGCCCTGCGGGGCGCCTCTCCAAGACAGGTGCGGTGCGGTGACCTAGGTCGTGCTCGCCGTCTGCGCCGGCTCGGTGGGAGCGGGTGGCACGGTAGTCGAGGTGTACTCGAACTCCTCCTCGGCGCCGAACAGCGTGTCGAGGAGCTTGTTGCGCGCCCCCTCGCTCATCAGCACCGCCGCCACGCCGCCGGCGAGCAGCACGAGCAACAGCCCTCCGCGGCGACGGCGGGAGCGCTTGCGCTTCGTGCCGCGCAGCCCGTCGGCGGCCTGACGAAGCGACGACGCCGCGTCCTTCAGCTCGCGCTGGGTCTTGCGGTCGTCGAGCAGGGCCTTTGCGGGTCCCTTGCCGTTCGCCACGCGGCCGTAGGCTTTTCGCGCCGACTCGTACGCGTCCCGCAGGTTCTCGCGGAGGTCTTCGTCGTCGACCAACCTCTGCACGTATTCGTTCGAGCGTGCGGCCTTGCCCGCCGCAACCGCGCCGGCCCCGGCCTTCGCGGCTTTCCTCTTCGCTGCCATAACTCTCCTCGCGGTCCGCTTACGGGTGCCGCGAGCATACCCGGATGCCGCGGGATCTAACGCCGCGCCTCAACGCGGTCGTGCCGCGACACGCTCGCGCGAAGCAGGGCGCGAGCGGCCACGGCGCCCGGCGGCGGGGCGCTCCTCGAGCGCCTCCGCGAGCACGCGGTCGATCGAGTCCACGAAGACGAACTCCATCTCCTTGCGCAGGTGGGCCGGGATGTCCTCGAGATCCGCCTGGTTGAGCCTCGGCGCGATCACCCTCGGGATCTCTGCTCGCTGCGCCGCGAGCGCATTGTCCTTCAGGCCGCCGATCGGGAGCACCTTCCCGGCAAGCGTCAGCTCCCCCGTCATCGCGGTGTCGGGGCGCACGGCGCGGCCGGTGACCAGCGACACGACGGCGGTCGCCATCGTGATCCCGGCGCTCGGCCCGTCCTTGGGGATCGCCCCGGCCGGCACGTGCACGTGGATGTCGTTCTCGCGAAACCAGTTCCCGGGCAGCGAGGAGCCCCATACGCGAGCGTTCGCGCGGACGTAGGAGAGCGCCGCCTCGGCCGACTCGCGCATGACGTCGCCGAGCTGGCCGGTGATCTTCAGCTCGCCCTTGCCCTCGAAGGCGGTGGCCTCGACGAAGAGGATCTCGCCCCCGGCCGGGGTCCACGCCAACCCGGCCGCGACCCCCGGCGCGCTCGTGCGGCGCCGCATCTCGACCTCGGCCAGAAAGCGCCGCCGCCCGAGCATCTCGCGCACCTGCTTTCGCCGGATCACCCGTCGCCGGCGGCCGCCACCCTCCGCCTGGCGCAGGGCGATCTTGCGGCACACGGCGCCGATCTCGCGCTCGAGGTTGCGCACGCCGGCCTCGCGCGTGTAGCCCTCGGCGATCTCGGCCAGCGCCTCGTCGGTGAACTCGATCCGGTCGCGGTCCAGGCCGTTGCGCTCGACCTGGCGGCGGACCAGGTAGCGCTTCGCGATCTCGAGCTTCTCCTCCTCGGTGTAGCCCGCGAGCTGGATCGTCTCCATCCGGTCTCGAAGCGGCGCCGGGATCGGGTCGAGCTGATTCGCGGTGGTGATGAACATCACCCGCGAGAGGTCGAAGGGAAGGTCGAGGTAGTGGTCGCGGAAGCTCGTGTTCTGCTCGGGGTCGAGCACCTCGAGCATCGCGCTCGACGGGTCGCCACGGAAGTCCGCCCCCATCTTGTCGATCTCGTCGATCATCACCACGGGGTTGTTCGACTCCGCGTCGCGCAGCGCCCGGATGATCGTGCCCGGCATCGCCCCGACGTAGGTGCGGCGGTGACCGCGGATCTCCGACTCGTCGCGGACGCCGCCGACCGACATCCGCTCGAAGCTCCGGCCGGTCGCCGCCGCGATCGACTTGCCGAGCGACGTCTTGCCGACCCCCGGGGGCCCGACGAAGCACAGGATCGACGGGCCAGAGTCGGGGTTCAGCTTCTGCACCGCGAGGAACTCGAGGATCCGCTCCTTGACCTTGTCGATGTCGTAGTGGTCGCGGTCCAGCACCCGGCGCGCCTTCTTCAGGTCGAGGTCGTCGTCGGTCGACCGCGACCAGGGCAGGTCCACGATCCACTCGAGGTAGTTGCGGATCACGCCGTGCTCCGCCGACTGCGGCGGCAGCCGCTCGAACCGGCGGAGCTCGCGATCCGCCTGCTTTCGGGCGTGCTCGGGCAGCTCGGCCGCATCGATCCGCTCGCGCAGCTCCTCGACCTCGGCCTGCTGGTCGTCGACCTCGCCGAGCTCCTCCTGGATCGCCTTCATCTGCTGGCGCAGGAAGTACTCGCGCTGGCCCTTCTCCATCTCCGACTGGACCTGCGACTGGATCTTCGACCCGATCGAGATCAGCTCGAGCTCGCGCGCGAGCAGCTCCGAGAGGCGGCGAAGGCGGCGCGCCACGTCGCGCTCCTCGAGCAGCTCCTGGCGCTCCTCGGTCTTGATCCGAAGAGCGCCGGCGATCATGTGCGCGAGCTCGGCCGGCTCGTCCACGTTCGCCACCGCGAGCTGCAGCTCCTCGGGCAGGTAGGGGACCTGCTCGATGATCGTCGTGAACGTGGACTGCACGTTGCGCGCGAGGCCCTCGAGCTCCGTCGAGGCCGTCGCCACGTCGGGCTCCTCCGTGATGCTCGCCACCAGGTAGGGATCGGTGGCCGTGTAGCCGTCGATCCGCACGCGCTGGCCGCCCTGGACGAGGATCCGCAGCGTGCCGTCGGGGACCTTCATCATCCGCGCCACGTTCCCGATCACCCCCACCCCGTAGAGCTGATCGGGGCCCGGCTCGTCCAGCTCCGCGTCGCGCGAGGCCGCCATCACGAGCATCCGGTTGCCGCCGAGTACGTCGTTCACGAGTCGCACCGATCGCTCCTGGCCGATCGCGAGCGGGGTGAGCATGTCCGGGAAGGGCACGCTGTCCTTGAGCGGCAGCACGGGCAGGGTGGACGGGGTCGCCGCTCCGGGGTCGGGGCCCTGCGCCTCGCCCCCGGGGGCGATCTGGATGCTCATCTACGCGCGCGGGATGCGCCGGTCTCGTCGCCGGGCCCCGTGAGGAGCTCCCGCTCCTGGTCCTCCTCCTGCCCGGACTCGATCGGGACCCGCTGCGCCTCGTCCGCGGGAGGGGCGAGCGGAATCTCGACCGCGAGGATGCCGTCCTCGTAGGTCGCCCGCGCGCGCTCGGCCACCACGTCGGCGCCGAGCTCGACGACCCGACGGAACCGACCGTGCTCGATCTCGATCTGCTGGTAGAGGCGCCCCCCGGACTCGGCCGCCCGGCGCTCACCCGCGATCACGAGCTGGCGGCCGCGGATCTCGAGGCCCACGCATTCGATGTCCACCCCCGCGATCTCAGCCCTGACGATCGCGCGCGGCGGCTCGCCGTCGTAGTAGACGTCGACCGCCGGTGAGAAGCCGCGACGGGGGCCGAATCCGGTCCGCTCGAAGACGTCGCCGAAGAGCTCGTCGATCTCCCTGCGCATCCGCTCGAAGTTCGCGAAGAGGTCGCGCTCGCGGGCCACGGGCCGTAGCGTAGCCATCAGGCCCGGGCGATCTCGTGCCGCTCGCGGTCCGCCTAGACGCGGTAGACGTCCCCCTCGCTCGCCAAGTGCACGGGTCCGCCGAAGCCCGCGGCGGCCTCGTCGCGCGCCCACAGCGAGTCGAGCTCGTCCGAGATGTGGGTGATGAGGAGCCGTCGCGCCCCGGCGGCGCGCGCGTGCTCGCCGGCCTCGCGCGGGGTCAGGTGCCCGCGGATGCCGGTCCGCTCTGGACGCGGCAGCGTGGCCTCGGCGAGGAGCAGCTCAGCGCCGTCGGCGAAGTCCACGAGGTTGTCGGTCGGCCCGCAGTCGCCGCCGAAGACGAGCCGGCCGCCTCCATTCGAGGACCGTACGCGGATCGCGAACGTCTCGCGGAAGTGAGGCACGATCCGAAACGAGAACGAGAGCGAGCCCACCTCCGGCTCCGACTCCTCCGCGTACTCCTCGATCGCGAACGCGCTCTCGATCAAGTCCTCGGCTCCCCACGCGCCGGTCACGTGGCGAAAGGTCTCGATCGCGCTCGGCGGGGCGATCAGCCGCGGCCGCGCCGGCTCGTCGGTGCCGGGCCAGCGGTCCACCGGCACGGGCTGCTGGCGCGGCGCGTAGGTCAGCGCGTAGGCGTACGGGATCAGGTCGAGGAAGTGGTCGGCGTGGAGGTGGGTGACGACGACTGCGTCCACGCGCGTGTAGTC
>JBPCPH010000199.1:0-5715 GCA_050999415.1 Thermoleophilaceae bacterium | reverse complement strand
GAGTCGATGAAGCGGGCGAGCCGCTCGGGCGCATCGAGGAAGTCGAGCGCGTTGCGGCTCGGCGGCGTGTCGAGCACGAGCAGGTCGTAGCCGCCCTCCTCGTGGAGCTCGTAGAGCTTCTCCATCGCCATGTACTCCTGCGAGCCGGCCACCGCGTTCGAAAGCTCCTGGTAGATCCGATTGGAGAGGACGGCGTCGCGCGTCGCTGCGTCGGGCGCTCGCCGCTCGACCAGCTCGTCGAACGTCCGCTTCGGGTCGAGCATCATCGCCCACAGCTCCCCCTTTGCCTCGAGCCCCGCGGCCTCGAGGCGCTCCGGCGCGACCAGGCGCGCCTCGTTGCCGAGCTCGGGGATGCCCGGCGAAGTCGCGAGCCGGCGCGCGGGGTCGATCGTCACGACCGCGACCCGCTTGCCGCGGGCGGCCATGCCCGCCGCGATCGCCGCGGCCACCGTCGTCTTGCCGACGCCGCCGGCGCCGGCGCACACGCAGATGCTCTTGCCGACGAGCAGCTCCGCGACGCTCGAGGGCGCCGGGCTCACAGCCGCCGCTCGAGCTCGTGCGACAGGCGCTCGATCTCGGCAAGCCCGAGCTCGGGCTCGAAGAGGAACGGCAGGGTGACCGCGCGGTCCACCGCCTTGCGGAGCCGGCGCACCTGGGAGCGCTGGGTGCGGGCGCGGTGATGCTCGGCGAGTGCGGCGCGCATCGCGGGATGGGCGAGCGAGCCGTCGCTCGCCGCCGCCTCGCTCTCCGCGCGCGCCAGCGCACGTTCCTCGTCGCCCTTGAACCGCTCGGGATAGAGCCCGTTGATGACGAACGCGTCGACTTCCATCTTCATTTCGTCGCGGAGCCGGGAGCGAAACTCGATCGTCTCCGTGACCGGCATCTCCTCGGGGAGAGCGACCGTCACGATCCCCGTCTGACGCGCATCGCGGATGAAGGTGTCGATTCGATCCGCCTGGCGGCGGATCGGGCCGACGCGCGCGATGTCGCGCATCGTCCGCGGCACACGCAGGATCCCGAGCCCGTGGCCGGTTGCCGGCGCGTCCACCAGGACCAGGTCGTAGCGGCTGGCCTTCTTCGTCCAGGGACGCTCGAGCTGCGCGAGCTCCCAGACCTTCCCGATCGACACGAGCTCCCTGGCACCCGGGGCGGCGGCGGCGAAGTACTGGAAGATGCGGTTCTCGAACAGGAGGCGGAACAGCGCGCGGTTGCCGACCTGGGTGCGCAGGTACTCCTCCATCGCGCGCTGGGGGTCGATCGAGATCCCGGCGAGGTTGGGAGCGAGCTCGGTCTCCTCGAAGCCCACGCCCTCGCTGCGAAAGACGCGCGACACGCGCTCCTGCTGGGCGAGCTCGCAGACGATCACCCGCTTCCCGCGCCGAGCCGCCACGAGGCCGAGCGCCGACGCCACCGTGGACTTGCCCACGCCGCCCTTGCCGGTGACGAAGAGGAGCCGCTTGTCGAGGACGTCCGCCATGGAGCCGGCCGCGTGGTCGCGGCTCGGACGAGAAGCCTATGCGGCCCGCCGCGCGCGCCCGCGCGCACGTCCGGCGCGCGTAGCGGGAGGAATCGCACGCGCGCACGAGCGGGAAGGATTCCATCCCACTCGTGCGAATAGGCACTGCGACATGGGCTTGTTCGATCGCAGACACGCCGCGCGCGACGACGAGCGGGCCTCCGTCCCCGACGAACGGCCCTCCGTCCCCGAAACCCCGGAGCCTCCAGTGAAGAAGGCGCAGGTGATCGCGTTCGCCAACCAGAAGGGCGGCGTCGCGAAGACGACCACGACCCTCAACCTCGCCGCCGCGTTCGTCGAGTCGGGTCACCGCGCGCTGTGCGTGGACCTCGACCCCCAGGCGAATCTCACGATGAGTCAGGGCATCGACCCGGACTCGCTCGAGCTCTCGATGTACGACGTGCTCGTCAACCACATCCCGATCAGGGACGTGATCCGCAAGCGCGAGGTCGAGGTGGCGTGCGCGTCGATCGACCTCGCCGGCGCCGAGATCGCGATGTCCACCCAGATCGGGCGCGAGCGCTCGCTTCAAAAAGCGCTCGCCCCGGTGATGGAGGACTTCGACTTCGTCTGCATCGACACGCCGCCGAGCCTCGGCCTGCTGACGATCAACGCGCTTACCGCCGCGCAGAAGGTGATCGTCCCCGTCCAGTGCGAGTATCTCTCGATGCGTGGCCTGATTCAGCTTCAGAACACGCTGTCCATGATCAAGGAGAACCTCAACCCGGACGTGGACATCGAGGGCATCCTGCCGACCCTCGTCGACTCGCGCACGATCCACGCCAAGGAGGCGATCGAGCTGCTCGAGGAGAACTTCGGAGACCGGGTGTTCGCGTCTCGGATCAAGAAGACGGTCCGCTACGCGGAGGCTCCGGTGAAGGGAATGTCGGTGCTCAAGTACGACCCGGACGGCATGGCGGCCTACGCCTACCGTGAGCTGGCTAAGGAGGTCCTCGAACATGGCAAGCGGTAAGCGAGCGAGCATGCGGGAAGGGCCGCTGGCGGACCTGTTCCGCCGCACCGACGGCCGCGACGCCGACGGTGAAAAGCCGAAGGGGGGGACCGCCGCCCACGCGCGCGAAGAGCGCACGGACGAGGGTGTCGATTTCGCCGAGCGGCCGCGCGCCGCGACCAAGGAGCCGGCGAGCGACCGCTCGGAGTCCGCCGTGGAGCCGGCCGAGAAGCCCGTTGTGCGCGGCCCGAAGGAGCGCCTGCGCACGGTCTTCTCCCCCGACATCCCGGAGAACATCCTCGAGCGGCCGAAGTCGGTGGCGATCGAGCCCGAGCGCCCGCGCTACGGCCGCGAGGAGCCGAGCCTGGCGGTCGGAGCACCGCCGGTGCTCGAGCCGGCGCTGCGCGTAGTTGGGGTGGGCGGCGCCGGCGTCAACGCCGTCGAGCGGATGCTCGAGGCCGAAGTCGAGGGCATCGAGTTCGTGGCCGTCAACACCGACCTCCAGTCGTTGCACGGATCGAGCGCGCAGACGACGATTCACATCGGCTCGGACCTCACGCGCGGGCTCGGCTCCGGCTCGAACCCTGAGCTCGGGCGCCAGTCGGCGGTCGAGGACTACGACCGCATCAAGGCGGCGATCAAGGGATCGGACATGGTGTTCATCGCCGCCGGTGAAGGCGGCGGCACCGGCACCGGAGCCGCCCCGGTCGTGGCGCGGATCGCGCGCGAGGTCGGCGCGCTGACGGTGGGCATCGTCACGAAGCCGTTCGGCTTTGAGGGCACGCGCCGCTCGGACCAGGCGGAGCGCGGCGTCGAAGAGCTCGCCGACGAGGTCGACACGCTGATCGTCATCCCGAACTCGCGCCTCCTGACGGTCCTCGACCGGCAGACGTCGATGGTCGACGCGTTCCGGATGGCCGACGACGTGCTGCGCCAAGGCGTGCAGGGCATCTCGGACCTGATCACGCTTCCGGGCCTCATCAACCTGGACTTCGCGGACGTGCGAACGATCATGTCCGACGCCGGGCAGGCGCTGCTCGGGATCGGCATGGGGACGGGAGAGCACCGAGCCATGGACGCGGCGGCGCGCGCGGTCGCGTCGCCGCTGCTCGACACCTCGGTCGAGGGTGCCCGCGCGATCCTCCTCTCGATCACCGGCGGGGCCGATCTCTCGCTGTGGGAGGTCAACGAGGCGGCACGAGCGGTGTCCGAGGTCGCCCACCCCGAGTCGAACATCATCTTCGGCGCGATGGTGGACGAGAAGCTCGAGGACCAAGTATGGATCACGGTCGTGGCCACGGGCTACGGCGAGCGCCCGGCGGCGAGACGCTCGGAGGGCGGGCGTGCGGCCGGCGCCTCGACGGTCGCGGAGCGCACCGCCCGGCACGATCGGCCCGCGCGCGAGGCCGCGCGCGAGGCCGACCACGAGCCGCGCGTGATCCGCACGCCGCGAACGGCCGGTCCCGCTCCCCGCGTCGCGCGTGCGTCGCGAGGCGCCGACGGCCTCGGGGAGATAGACATCCCCGAGTTCATCCCCCGCGCCTGACGGCTGCAAACCGTCGCGAGACGGTGTCCTCGGGGCTCCGCTTTGGCCCGCCAAGCGTTCGCCCCTGCGTCCTTGTCTCGCTCGGTTTTCGCTCGCCAGGCGGGCTGACGGCTACAAGCTGCCGCGCGCGCTCCTGACCCCGACGCGCGGCAGCGCGTAGCATCGGCGCGGTGCGAGGGGTGGTCGCAGCCGGCCATCCGTTGACGGCGGACGTGGCGGCGGGCGTCCTTCGCGACGGAGGCAATGCCGTCGACGCGGCGGTCGCCGCCGTGCTGATGTCGTTCGTCGCCGAGTCGCCGCTCACCGGGCCGGGCGCCGGCGGGTACATGCTCGTCCACACCGCCGGCGGCGAGGACCACCTGCTCGACTTCTTCGTCGCGGCGCCGGGGCGCGGGCGGGAGGGCACGCGCCCCGCCGAGCTGCAGCCGATCGAGATCCGGTTTTCGGACGAGGGGGTTCAGCTCTTTCACATCGGCCCGGCGTCCTGCGGCGTCTATGGCACGGCGCTGGGGCTGTGCGAGGCGCTCGCGCGCTTCGGCACCGTGCCGCTCGGAGGGCTCGTGGAGCGCCCGGCGCGCGCCGCCCGCGAGGGAGTGCAGGTCTCGCCGATCGGCGCGTACCTGTTCCAGGTCCTCGGGCCGATCCTGACCTCCGCTCCGGAGGCTCGCGCGATCTACGCGCCCGAGGGGCATCTCCTGCGCCCCGGCGAGCGGGTGCGCCTTCCCGAGCTCGGCGACCTGCTCGAACGGCTCGGCGCCGAGGGCCCGAGGTTCCTGTATGACGGCGACGTCGCGGCCGCCGCGAGCGACTGGGTGCTGGAGCGCGGAGGGCTGCTCACGCGCGAGGACCTGGCGACGTACGAGGTCGTCGAGCGCTCGCCGGCGCGCGCGGCCTACCGCGGCCGCGAAGTGCTGACCAACCCGCCGCCGTCGTCGGGAGGCATCCTGATCGCCTACGCCCTCGACCTGCTCGAGCGGCTGCCTCGCCCGTACGGCGGCGGGCTCGACGTCCGCGCGTTCGTCAAGGTGATGGAGCGGGCCAACCGCGAGCGAACCGAGGAGTTCTCCACCGCGCTGCACTCCGAGGGCTACCTCGAGCGGCTCCTGGCCAAGGAGGCGATGGAGTCGGCGGCGAGCGAGGTGAGGGGCAGGCTCGGCGCCCCCCCAGGTGGGGAGGCGCCCGGACGCCGCGGGCTCGGCTCGACCACCCATCTCTCGGTGCTCGACGCCGACGGCGGCTGTGCCTCGGTGACCTGCTCGAACGGGTCGTGCTCGGGCGTCGTCGTGCCCGGGACCGGGCTGCACCTCAACAACATGCTCGGCGAGGAGGACCTCAACCCGCTCGGACATCATCGCCACGAGCCCGGGCGGCGGATACCGAGCATGATGGCCCCGACGGTGGTGCTTCGCGACGGCCAGCCCGAGCTGGCGCTCGGATCGGCCGGATCGAACCGGATTCGCTCCGCGATCCTCCAGACGATCGTGGGGGTCGTGGACGACGGGCTGAGCGCCGAGGAGGCCGTGGGCCGCGCCCGCGTCCACCTCGAGGCCGACCTCGTGGAGGCCGAGCCCGGCGTCGACGCGAAGGCTCTCGAAGAGCTTCGAGACGAGGGCTACGCGGTCGGGAGTTGGGACGAGCGCAACCCCTTCTTCGGAGGCGTGCCGGCGGTGGCGGGGGGCGAACCCACCAGGACCGTGCGCG